>CAZXHW010000813.1:0-3846 GCA_964639915.1 uncultured Heliomicrobium sp. | reverse complement strand
AAGATTTTTGTGGCGGCGGCAGGCGCGCTGAATTATCCGCCAGCACGATTTGCGGTAACCATTCTGATTGCGCGATTGGCACGCTATTACTTTTGGGGAATTCTGGCGTATTTTTACCGGGAAGAAGTAAAAATGATGCTCAGTTGGTTGGAAGAGCATTTCTTCACAGTGCTGGGAGTGATGGGCGCGGTATTGGTGCTGATCGTAATCGCGCGCTGGCTGGTCACAAGGCAGAAAAGCCGGTCACCAGAGACACACATTTCTTACACAGATTAAATTTTGAATTTCCAGGCAGCAGTTTCCGGTTTCCAGCACCTTACTTCCTTTTATCGCTGGAAAGCCGAAACTGAGGGCCGGAAACTGAACGGACTTATCAATGAAAACTTTTCTTTTCAGTATAGGCAGCGCCTTGAAATCGTTGCAGGCCACATTGTTTGGTTTGGGTGCGCTGGGAATTTTGGCAATTGGGTTTATTGATGCAGCGTCCATCCCGTTACCAGGCGGCCCGGATGTTGTCGTGATGGCGCTTTCACATGCCAACCATTCCATGATGCCGCTTTATGTTCTGGCGGCGGTAGTTGGTTCAACCGCAGGATCACTGGTTCTTTACTTTGCCGCGCGTAAAGGTGGCGAAGCCGTATTGCGAAAATTCAGCCCGGAAAAACGCGCACGCGTCGAAGATTTGCTGGATCGGTACGACATTCTGGCCATGCTGCTGGCTTCGGTTTTGCCGCCGCCGTTTCCGTTCAAGCTATTTGTTCTAAGCGCGGGCGCTTTCAAAATGCAGCTTTGGCGCTTTGTCGCTGCGCTGGTGGCTGGTCGCGGCTTCCGCTTTCTGCTGGAAGGCTGGCTGGCGGTGAAATACGGCGAACAGGCGACAGACATGTTCAAACATCATTATCCGAAAATCGGTTTGGGCATCGCCGCCGCAATCATCGTGATTTTCCTGTTTAACAGCCTGCTTCGCCGCCGACGCGAAGCAACAAGCTAAAATCCGTACGGGGAGCGTGAGCGACCTGGGCGACATAAAGAATTTATGAAGGCTCAGAACGTTTATGCTCCCCGTGCTGTATCTGGAAAAGCTTCGCAATCACGAAGCTGAAATATACGAATGGGCAAAAGCCCGAAAACATTTGTAGAACTATAAGAAAGGCAATTGATAACACTTACTCATGCAACCTATTGTTCAAATCTCACTCGATTTAACTGACATAAAAGAGGCGATTGAAACTGCGCGTATCGCCGTGGAAGCCGGTGTGGACTGGCTGGAAGCCGGAACGCCACTGATTCTGGCCGAAGGACTGCACGGCGTTCGCGCATTACGCGCCGAATTCCCGGATCATCCAATCGTCGCTGACTTGAAAACCATGGACGGCGGCTACCTGGAAGCCGAGATGATGGCCAAAGCCGGAGCCACGCACGTTGTCGTGATGGCGCGCGCGCATGCCGAAACCATCAAGTGCGTCGTTAAAGCCGGTCGCGATTTCGGCGTCAAAGTCATGGGCGACAACATGGTCAGCGATGACAAAGCTGCCGCATCAAAATGGATGGAAGACCTTGGCTGCGATTACATCGTGCATCACACGGGCTTTGACGAACGCAACGGCATTTTCGCTGACACGGGTAAAATGCTTAGCCCCTTGGATGAACTGAAAGCCGTTGTTGATGCTGTCACCATTCCAGTACAGGCTGTGGGCGGACTTTCCATCGAACAGGCCATCAGCATGCCAAAACTTGGCGCACCGCTGGTCGTCATCGGCGCTCCGCTGGCAATTGATGCGCATTCCTTCAAGGCAACCGGCAGCAGTGATTTAAAGGGAATTTTGAGCGAAATCGTAAGGAGAATTAGACAATGAGTAATTCAATGACAGCAGTTGTGCAATATGCCCTGACACCCGGTTCGGTCGAAGTCCGCGAACTGCCAATTCCTGAAATCGGCGAAGACGAAGTTCTGTTATCAGTTGGCGCCGTCAGCGTTTGCGGCAGCGATGTGCATCAGTATCACGCTTCGCAAAGCTGGCCGGTGAACGTTCCTGTCATTTTGGGCCACGAATTTGGCGGCATAGCGGCAAAAGTCGGCAGTCGCGTCAAAACCATCAAAGAAGGCGACCGCGTCGTTTCTGAAACCGCTTCGTACATTTGCGGTCAATGCATGATGTGCCGCACGGGCGCATACAACCTTTGCCCGCAACGCAAAGGTTTTGGGTATGGCATCAACGGCGCAATGGCTGGGTTTGTCCGAGTTCCCGAACGCACGCTGCACCACATTCCCGACAGCCTGTCGTTTGAAAAAGCTGCGCTGACCGAACCTTGCTGCGTCGGATACAACTGCGTCATCGAAAAAAGCAACGTCAGACCTGGCGACACAGTTGTGGTGCTGGGACCTGGGCCGATCGGCTTGTTGTGCGCGGAAATGGCTCGGCTGGCCGGAGCAGGGAACTTGATCGTTGCTGGAATGGCCAGCGATGCTTCGCGCCTGGAAGCGGCGAAAGAACTCGGCGTAACGCACGCAGTCAATTTGCAGGAAACTGATCTGAAAGAATTGGTCATGAGCCTGGGCGATGGACTTGGAGCACATCTCGTCGTTGACGCCGCTGGAGCTTCGGCTGCGCTGAAAACGGCGATGGACATCGTTCGCCCGGCTGGTCAAATCACCAAAGTCGGCTGGGGACCGCAACCACTGGGCTTTTCGCTGGATCCGTTGGTGCAAAAAGCCGTTCGGCTGCAAGGCAGTTTCAGCCACACTTTCCAAAACTGGGAAATGGTGGTTTCGATGCTGGCTTCAGGCCAGATCAATCTGAAACCAATCATCAGCCGCGTGGCGTTTCTGGAAGACTGGAAAGATTGTTTCGACGGCATGCACGACGGCAAATATGTGAAAGCTGTTTTGCAGCCAAAGGCGTAACAATGGCGGAGTGAAAATGAGAACTCGACGAATCTTTGCTTTTGTACTTCTGGCGAGTTGTTTGTCTTTGTCTGCAACTGCTCAAACTGCACAACCGTCTGCTACGCCGCTGTTCGACGATGTGCCGGTTCGCGCCATCAAAGCTCCGCGCAATCCGTTGCCCAGCGAAGCCGCTTCGGCGGGCGTGACGAAGTTTTCATTCGTTGTGTACGGAGATACGCGTGGGCGTCGCGATGGGTTGGAGCTTCAATACGAGCATTCGCTGATCGTCAATTCCTCTGTTCAGGCGATCAAGCGGCTGGAAAAGTCTGAACATCCGATCCGCTTTGTTCTGCAAACCGGCGATGGCGTAGCCAATGGACGAATGGGACGGCAATGGAACGTCAGTTTCATTGATTTGATCAACCGGCTGACGCAGGACGGCGGCGTACCGTATTTTTTGGCTCCCGGCAATCACGATTTGACCGGTGCTTCAACGCACGATGATCCGCAGCGACAAATTGGCCTGAAGAACTTTTACGCCGCCAACGCCGAATTGATTCCGCCAAACGGTTCACCCAGGCGCATGACGGATTACCCTGTCTTTTCGTTTGGCTACGGCAATTCGTTTTTCATCGCGTTCGATTCAAACATTGCTGGTGATGAAAAACAGTTCGAATGGGTGAAGTCCCAACTGGAAGGCTTGGATCGCAATCGGTTCCGAAACGTGTTTGTCTATTCACATCATCCGGCCTTTTCTTCCGGGCCGCACGGCGGAGCGAAAGTCGAACTGCAAACCGGCATTATCCGGCAAAAATACATGCCGCTGTTTCGCAAACATCACGTCAAAGTTTACTTCGGTGGCCACGAGCATTTGTTTGAGCATTGGGTGGAGCGTTATGAAGACATCGCTGGCCCACACCGCCTCGACCACGTGATTACCGGCGGGGGCGGCGCGCCGT
>CAZXHW010000812.1:0-3852 GCA_964639915.1 uncultured Heliomicrobium sp. | reverse complement strand
GGCGCGCGTGCAGGCCGCCTTGATCCAATGACCAGCGTGTGCCGGAACGCCCCAGATGAACGATCAATTCTCTTTCGGAACCTGGCTCTGCCTCAAACCGGCCATCCCGCCACCAAGCGGAGCCTGATTGGGTCGTGACCAGTACGCCACCCGCGGACGTGCCTTGAATTTCCCGCACATTGCCGCGCGGAAGTCCTTGTGCTGCCGCAAAACTGGTGAAACTGCCGTTTTGATACCGAATCACACCCGCGTCCGCCGTGCCAATCCAAAGCGCGCCAGCCAGGTCCTCGTACAACACAGTGCAGTTGCTGGCGCTCATGCCCGGGGTGTTGTGCTTGTCGAAGACAGTGAAGCGCACGCCGTCAAACCTTGCCAGTCCATTGAACGTCGTCAGCCACAAGTACCCATCACGAGTTTGCGTAATTGCCAGGACAGAGCTTTGTGGCAACCCATTGTCTGTCGTCCAGGAATCAAAGCGGTATTGAGCAAGGATGGTCGAATCGAGCATTACGCTGCAAAGCGCAGGCAGAAGGAAACGTAGAAGGTGGTTTCTCAAACGATCAACAATCAACATCGGCGGAATCATAAGGTTCGACTTGTGAGAATAATATCTACCGAAGTTATAACTTGCTAGATCGGAAATCGTCAATTTTTCACACAAAAGGCGAGGAGGAGCGTCGGTTAAAACGCTCCTCCTCGCCTTGTTGTTTTCCTCTCTGTCGCTTTATCGCTTACGGCGCGAAGAATCCTGAGATATCAATGATGACGTCGGTATTGGAGGCGGCGAAGCGTTTGAAGGCTGCATCCGTGCCCAATCCGACGGTGAAGTGGCGGTTGAAGACTCTGCCAGTCTGATAGTTCGAAGTCGCCACCGTCGGCTGCGTCGCGTTGCTCGGCCAGAAGGTCAGGTAGCCGTTCGCTGCCGCATTGACTGCCGACACGTTGCCGACCAGCGCGCGTGCTGTTGGCGTCAAATTCGTGCAGGGAATTTGCGTCTCTTGCGTATAGACGGTGCCTCCGATCATCGGTGCGCCAGGTTGGTAACAAGCCGATTGGCCGGCTCTGGTATCAAGCAGCCGTAGAGGCGAACCGAGCGAGTTGAACAGCAAGCCTTGGCCATTGGCATCGTTGGCCTGCGTGCTGTAATAGCCCATCACATCAATCACCAGGTCCGTCGTTCGCGCTGTGTAGATATTGAACTCTCCATTGAGCGACAAGCCGACCGTGAAAGGCGCGTTGCGGTTGATGCCCGCCGCAAAGTTCGAGCTTGACGCAAATGGCTGCGCCACGTCCGCCGGGTATAGCGTCAGGTAGCCACTGCCAGTCGAATTCGTCGTCGTCGCGTTCCCAATCAAGGCTTGCGCGCCTGTCGGAATCGTCACGCCGTCGCAAGTCAGCACGCCGGTTTGCAGTCTCGTGGTGCCGGTTTGCAGCGGCGTTCCCGTCGCCTGGCATCCTGTGAAACCCGTTCGCGTTTCCAGCAACCGAATTGGTTTCGGCAGCGGGTGGAAGTACAAGCCTCCCGCTGTTGGCGGCGCGTAATAACCCGTTACGTCAATTACAACGTCCGTGTTGGAGCTGACGAAGAGTTTGAACGCGCCATCGTTGGCTCCAAGGCCGACGGTGAAGGCGTTGTTGAGAACTTCATTCGCCAAATAGTTAGAGTTGGTGACGTTCGGTTGCGGGACGTCGCTGGGGTAGAGCGTCAGGAAGCCTCCGCCAGATTGGACTGTCGTGATGTGCCCGGTGATGGTCGTTGCATTGGCAGGAATCGTGACGCCTTCGCAAGTTCCACGAGCGGGTTGCAAGCGCGAAGTTCCTCCCGCAATTGGAGCGTTCGGCTGGAAGCAGGCGTTCGGACTTGCTCCGGGCCGCGTGTCCAGCAAGCGCACAGGCCGCGCCAGTGGGTAATACATCAAGCCAGTGCTGCCGATGTTGATGGTATAGGCAAGTTCCCCAAAGCAGGTGTTGGCGTCATCGTCGGCGCGGATGGTGAAGGTGGAAGCGCCTGCCGTGGTCGGCGAGCCGGAAAGGATATTTCCATTCAGACTCAAGCCTGCGGGCAAAGTGCCCGACACCAGACTGAAGGTGTACGAGCCGCTGCCGCCCGTGGCAGATAGAGTTTCGGTATAGGGAACGAACGTCAGCCCGTTGAGCAGCTTCGCTGGATTCAGTGCGATGCTGGGACAAGTCACGTTAAGGCTGCGGGTTTGCGTGTTGCTACAGCCGGTTGATGCGTTGAGGTTGTTAAACAATTCTGCTTTCACATCAAACGTGGAATTCCCCAGGCCGTTGGGTGTACCGGTGATGGCACCTGTATTCGCATCCAGCGTTAGCCCTGCTGGCAGTGCCGTGCCATTCGCCAACGAGTAGCGATAGCTGAACCCGCTTGGTGCTGCCGGACTGGCGGCGGCTGAACTATTGTAACTTTGGCCAATCGTGGCGGTTGAACTAGGCGTGCCGACTGTGAAGGAAGGACAGGTCACATTGATGCTCCGAGTTTGAGTATTGCTGCATCCGGTCGAGACATTGCCTGAGTTGAATAATTCTGCCTTGATGCTGAAGCTGAAATTGCCGCTGGCAGAGGGCGTACCGGTGATCGCTCCTGTACTGGTGTTGAGTGTCAGCCCGCCTGGCAATGTCGTGCTATTGGCCAACGAATATTGATAGCTGAATCCGCTGGGGGCTGCCGGACTGGCAGCGGCGGAACTGCTGTAACTTTGGCCTGCGGTGGCAGTTGAACTGGGTGTGCCGACTGTGAAAGACGGGCACGTGAGCGATACGCTGAAGGGCATCGAAGCGCTGCTGCAATTCGCGGCGCTATTCCGCACGGTCAGCGTCGCATTGTAGGTCGTGGCGGTTGTGGTTGTTGGCACCGTCAAACTAATGGACGGGCCGGACAAGACAGCATTGGTTACATCCACAAACCCCGCTGCCTCTGCCGCGGCGTCGTAATTGATGCTGTATTGATTTGGACTGCCTCCTGTCACTGTAAAAGGCAGACTCGCGCTTAGCATGCCCAACTGAGTGATTGGACTCGTTCCCAGCGTAATTGAGGGCGAAGGATTCACCGTGACAGTGGCGCTGCCATTCCCGGTAATCGAGCAGCCATTGGCATCCACACTGCCCGCTGTCAGCGTGTACGTTGTTGCTGATGCCGGATTGACTGGAAAGCTGAAAACCGGACCATTGCCCGTTTGCGTGGCGCCATTGCTGAGCTTGACAGTATACGGTGCAGTGCCGCCGCTGACCGTCACCGCGACGTTGGCAGAATCGCAGAAGGTACCGCTGCCGCTCACTGTCCCAGTAATCGTTGGACAACACGTTGCACAGATAGCCGCTTTCACCAGTACGGAATCAATTCGCCAGTTTGGGTCAGCATTGACCCCGGTGTTGTCCCAACTCGCAGTCCAACGCACCCGAATATTTTGGCCCGCCAGTGTTCCTGCAGGCAAATTTACTGTCACAGTTTGATAGGTGCTTTGTGTGCCAGTCCAAGCTTGTCGTCCTGCGAACGGATTGCCGGGAGCGTTGGTCAGCCCACCATTGTATCCTCCAGTGGCAAAGGTGCCGCCAATTGCCGGATCGGTAATTTCGGAAAAGTTTCCAAAGGCATCCTGAATTTGCAGAATTGCGCCATCATGAGCGCTTTCAAAATTGAAGGTATGCCGGAACGTTATTTGTATGTTGTTGGTGCCTGCTGGAATCGCGATATTGCGCGACAACAAAGTGCTTGTGGCTGCTGCTGCCACACCATTGGTGAAAGCTGCGTTCGGTGCAGTATCTGGCGTGTTTGTAGTGGTGGTGTAGCTCGGTGGCAAGGGGCCACTTTTCGTTACCAACCAGAATTGC
>CAZXHW010000811.1:0-3864 GCA_964639915.1 uncultured Heliomicrobium sp. | reverse complement strand
GACGGCCCATTTGCCTTCGCGGGTGAAAAAGCCTCCGCGTGGCGCGATCATCGAACCGCCGTCAATAAAGCCCGGCGTGTCAGCCGTATGCACCAAACCTCCCCAGGTGCGTTTGCCAACCAAGGGGCCGATTTTGCGATGACGGAACATCCAAGGCATCAGGTCGCCGCCGGAACCGGCCATTTCGTTGACGATCATAACTTTCGGTCCCCAGATTCCCGCAGAAGGGCTGGTGAAAGGATAGCGATCTCCCGCGACGTTATTGAAGTATCCGTCGAAATCGCGCTGCAACACATCAATGATGTAATCCGCGGCTGAGCCTCCACCGTTGTAGCGTTCGTCAATGATCGCGCCCAGCTTGTCCTGTTGCGCAAAGTAATACCGGTTGAAGCTGGTGTAGCCCGGCTGGCCAGTATTCGGGAGATGCACGTACGCCAGTTTGCCGTCGGAAAGTTTGTCCACCAATCGGCGATTGGCTTCGACCCAGGCGCGCGCGCGAAGCCCTTGTTCGTTCGCAGTCGGGATGACCGTGATTTGCCGAGCGCCTTCCATCGCGGGACGGCTATTGACGGTCAGCACGGTTTGGCGATTCGCCGTACCATCCAGCAAGCGGAAGATGTTGTCCGGCACTTTCAGCTCAATGCCGTTGATCGCCAGAATGTAATCGCCGACCGAAACTTCTACGCCGGGCGCGTGCAGCGGAGCGCGCAATTCCGGGTTCCAGCTTTCGTTGTCGTAAATGCGCGTGATTTTGTAGCGCCCGCTGTCAATCGTGAAATCCGCGCCGAGCAATCCACCCGGAGAATTCGGAACATCCGGAATGTCTCCGCCGCGAACATACGAATGGCCAATGGCGATTTCGGCGCCCATGTTGTCCAGCAGGTAATTCAAATCCGCACGGTGATTTACGTATGGCAACAACGCTCCGTACATTTCTTTCATCTTCGGCCAATCGGAACCGTGCGCGTTTTTCACATACAGGTAATCGCGCTGATTGCGCCAGCCTTCGTTGAAGATTTGTTTGAACTCTTCTTTCGGTTCCAGATACATACGCAAGCTGACATTCAACCGGCCTTGACCGGCTTGCGGAACTTGGCGATCGGCGTCAACGATGAACAGGGAAGGTCCGGCAGGTGCGCCAGCAGCGGCAGCGCCGCGTCCGCCACCACCGAAACCTCCACCACTGCGATATACCAGCTTGCGGCCGTCGGCGCTGACATCATACGTCGCTGCTCCGGTGACAAAAGGCGCGCTGCGACGGTCGCTCAAACGGTAACGTTGTAAAGTGCCGCCACCTGCACCGCCACCACGTCCGCTGCCCCCGCCAGCCGGAGGTTCAATGTAAAAGACAGTTCCGGCGACTCCGGCTTTCAGTTGCGTGTAAGGACGTTCGGGAACGCCAGGAACCGAAATGATGCGCTGTTGAATGCCGTCAAAATCAATTTGCACAGTGACAGCTTGACGCGACCCACGCGGAACTTGTGGCGTTTGCGCTGCTTGATCGCCTTGCGCGTTGTCGGTAGGACGAGCAGAAGCGCCACGGCCGCCGCCTCCATTGCCGGGAGTTCCACCAGGCGTCGCAGGCGCGCTGCCAACGCCTTGATCTTCATCGCTTTCTGGCAACAGTGGCGTCGGTTCGCCTTTTTTCAAAATCGCAAAATACAACCCGTATGTCGTTTCGTGGTCATACGAAGTCATATCTAACCATTGCGACCGCAACCCGAAATCCGTCGAAGCCATAAACCACAAATACTTGCCGCTGGCGTCCCAGGCTGGCCAAACGGCATCGGCCAAGTTGTCGGTCACTTGTTTGGATTCGCCGGTTTCCACATTGCTGACGAAAATCGCGTGATACATGGATTTCAAGTGACTGGCGTAAGCGATCCATTTGGAATCAGGGCTCCACACCGGATTGACCGTGCGCGTCGGAACCATCCATGGGTCACTGCCGACGATTTTGGCTTGGCCGCTGGCGACATCCATCACCCAGACTTTCAGGTCGGTGTCTGTATAGACAAGCTTTTTGGAATCGGGCGACCAGGACGGCGTGTAGTAATGATTTGGATTCGGCAACGCGATTTCGCGCGGAGCCGCCAATCCATCCTGCGCTTCCAGAATCAGTTTGTATTCGCCGGATTTGTCGCTGAAATACGAAATGAATTTGCCGTCGGGCGACCAGGCTGGGTCGCGTTCGGCGGATGCGCTGGAATTGGTCAGATTGCGGATGTCGCCTTTTTCCGCTGGGATGGTGAAGATTTCGCCGCGCGCTTCGACCACGGCGCGTCTGCCCGTAGGCGAAATTGCAAGGTTCGTCATGCGGCTGCTGACGTCTTCCCACCGAGCCATCATCCACGGAAAATCGCCCGCCGCCGTTATGTTCAGTTGTTTGGTTTTGCCGGTTTTCGGATCGAGTTCGTGAATGTAGCCAGCCTGTTCAAACACCACCGCGCCCGCGCCTGAAGCCCCATTGCCTGAGTCTAAAGACTTTACATCGAAATCGGTAAAGCGCGTCACTTGCGCCAGCTTTTTCGATTTGGTTTCGTATGACCAAACGTTGCTGACGCTGTCGCGGTCAGAAATGAAATACACCGTATCGCCAACCCACACCGGGTCAATGTCTTTGGAATCCGTCCACGGAGGCGAAACCAAGTCATAGCTTTTCAAATCCACAATCCAGATCGGACGGTTTTGGCCACCGCGATAATTGCGCCGTTCGTCGTCCCAGGAATTGTTCATGCGGTACGCGATGTGGGTGCCGGTCGGAGAAATTTTGCCTTGATAGCCGCGCGGCAACGCCATTGGTTCTTCGACACCACCTTCGGCTGGAACCGTCCAGAAACGCGGAGCTCCGCTGGGTGCCCACGTCGCGCGCGCCGAAGCGAACATCACCGCTTTGCCGTCGTGCGTCCAACCTTGCACTGAATCTGCTCCAGGATGCCAGGTTAATCGTTTTGGCTCGCCGCCTTCGCTGGGGACGACGTAAACGTCTGTGTTGCCAGCATATTCCGCGCTAAAGGCGATCCACTTTCCGTCAGGCGAAAAGTGCGGATTTGTCGTCTGGCCCTGAAAGCTGGTCAATCGCCGCGCCGTTCCGCCTGTGCGTTCGACCGTCCAAATGTTGTTGGCATACGCAAACGCAATTTGCGTCGCGCTGACGGTGGGCGTGCGCAGCAACCGAGTTCCTGTGCCATTGGCGCTGCTGACTGATGTTTTCAGGCCGCCGAATGATAAGAACGTGAGCAAGAGCGCTGCGACCGACAAAATCCGTTTCGACATAGGTTGAATCCTCCGAATGGGTTTATGGAGTTGAATGAAGATGTGCTGCTCTTTATGACTGTCAAAATGCGGAAACCGTTTCAACTATTCGCGCTGAGATAACAAGTCGCGTCTATGTTGCCCAGCCCCAACGGGGCAATGGCATTGAATTAAGCGGAGTCCGACAAACTTCAGTTTGTCGCCACTTTGCTGAAAAGGTTGATTTGCCAGGACTTCGACAAACTGAAGTTTGTCGAACCTTAGCGGGCGAATTCCTTAATTCAATGCCATTGCCCCAACGGGGCAAAATCAGACAGCCCAGTGCAATGCACTGGGAAAGTTTTATTTCGCCCCGTTGTGGCTTGCCCAAACTTGGCTAGTTACCCGGCGCGTTGCACCGGGCTTTTATATCGCGCTCCGTTGGAGCTTAACGGCTGGTTATTTATTGCGTTGAATCAAATCCCATAGGTTTCCATACAAATCCTCAAACACCGCCACCGTGCCGTAGCTTTCTTCCTTCGGTTCGCGAACAAAACGAATGCCCAGCGAAACCATTTCCCGGTAATCTCGCCAGAAATTATCGGTTTGCAAAAACAGAAACACGCGCCC
>CAZXHW010000810.1:0-3868 GCA_964639915.1 uncultured Heliomicrobium sp. | reverse complement strand
CAATACACAGTGATTCTGCCGGTCGGATCCGGCACAGCCAATCCGGCTTCGGGTTCGATAAAAGCGTGTTCGACGGTTTGCGTGCTGTATTCGCGTTCGATGATGACTTCGGCTTCGGCAAAGCCTTTGGCGATGTCGCCGTTTTCCAGACGGTAATGCTTCAGGCAGTTGCCGTGTTCGCTAGGATCGTGATGCGGAACCTGTGCATGCAGAATCGGCGCGTCCGGCAGCGCGGCTTCTTTGGGGCCGGTGACAACGGGCAGCGGCTCGTATTCGACTTCAATCAGCTTCAACGCTTCGGCGGCGATGGCTTCAGATTCGGCGACGACCAGGGCAATCGAATCGCCGACGTAGCGCACTTTGTCGTAACACAGTACTGGCCAATCCACTTCGTGAACGCCGCAATCTTTGCGACCGGGAATGTCTTCGGCGGTCAGCACGGCGACGACGCCAGTCAGTGCCTTTGCTTTGCTGACATCCACTTTTAGCAATCGCGCGTGTGGGTATTGACTGCGGAACGCTCGCGCATAAAGCATTCCGTCAACGTATAAATCGTCTGCGTAAATGCCTTTGCCGGTGACTTTTTCGACAGCGTCGGGGCGGGGAAGCGGCTGGCTGATGGCATTGAGGGGATGTTTGACGGTTGGAAGCGGAGCGACTTCCTGACCGGCGGCTTGTTGCACGGCGCGAATGATGGCGTTGTGGCCGGTGCAACGACAGATGTTCCATTTGTGGCCGTCGTAAATGTCCTGAAGCGTCGGATTCGGATTCTTTTCCAGCAGCGCAAGAGTCGCCATCACAAAACCCGGCGTGCAAAATCCGCACTGCGTTGCACCCTGGTCAATATAAGCTTGCTGAACCGGATGCAAGCTGCCATCGGCGTTGGCGACCGCTTCAATGGTAGTGACATTCGCGCCATCGGCGCGCTTCATCGGAACCAGACAGGAGCGCACCGCTTCGCCGTCACGAAGGACCATACAACTGCCGCAATGGCCAGTCGCGCAGCCGTCTTTTGTGCCGGTCATCCGCAATTCGTCTCTGAGGACATCCATCAACTGGGTTTGCGGTGGCACGGCTACCGAATGCTGCTGGCCATTGACCGTTAACGTAAAAGTCTGTTTTTCGCCCATGATGATTTACCTCTTCGAGAATTGAGTGGGACAGAGAAAACGGCAACCACAAAAAGCACAGAAGGCACAAAACGAAACCAGATGATTTTGTGTGTTTTGTGCTTTGTGTGGTGAAAATGATCTGCACCTGATCAATTATCCAGTAAGCTCATGCCGACGGTATAGTACCGATCTCCAACCGCTGCGCCAGCAGGAAGCCGTTCGTCCAACCATTTCATGTCTTCAGCCGACAATGAAATGTCTGCCGCCGCGGTGTTCTCGCGCATATAGGCCAGCCGCTTGGTTCCCGGAATCGGCACAATGTCCTTGCCCAGATGCAGCAACCAGGCCAGTGCGATTTGGGCGGGTGTGCAACCTACACGCGTCGCCATCTCTTTTACCGCTTCAACAAGCTGCATATTGCGGTCGAAGTTTTCGCCCTGAAAACGCGGGACATTCACTTTGCGCCAGTCGCCTTCGGGAAGGTCTTCGGCGCGTTTCGCGGTGCCGGTCAGGAAGCCGCGACCCAGCGGGCTGTAAGGAACCAAGCCGATGCCGAGTTCACGGATCGTCGGCAAAACCTCCGCTTCGATGTTGCGCTCCCATAGAGAGTATTCCGATTGCAGCGCCGAAACCGGATGCACGGCGTGCGCGCGGCGAATGTTGGCAGCGCCCGCTTCGGACAAACCCAGGTAACGAACTTTGCCTGCTTTGATCAGATCAGCCACCGCGCCGACGGTGTCTTCAATCGGCACGTTTTTATCCACGCGATGCTGATAAAACAAATCAATATGATCTATGCCCAGCCGCTCGAGCGAAGCGTCGCAAACTTCTTTGACGTGTTCCGGGCGGCTGTTGGTCCCAACCGGGCGATTGTCCTGAATGGCAAAGCCGAACTTGGTGGCGATGATGGCCTGGTCACGCTTCCCTTTGAGCGCGCGGCCCACCAGCTTTTCATTTTCAAATGGGCCATAAATTTCCGCCGTATCGAAAAAGTTGATGCCCAGGTCCAGTGCTTCGTGAATCGTTTTGACGCCTTCATCCGCGTCGGCGCTGCCGTAAGTGCCGCTCATTTGCATGCAGCCAAGCCCAAGTGCCGAAACGACCAATCCTTGTTTCCCGAGTTTTCGTTGCTCCATCTTGATTCCTTTTTTGCCCACGAAGCCACACGAAGAATCACGAAGTTGAAAACGGAATCTTCATGCCTCTTCGTGTGGCTTCGTGGGAGATAAATTGTTTGCCTAAAATTTGACTACGATTTTGCCGAAATGGCCGCCGCTTTCCATCAATTGCAACGCTTCGTTCGTCTGATCGAAGCTGAAAACGCGATCCACCATCGGCTTCATGTTGTGCAAACTGATTGCACGATTCATGGCTTCGAACATTTCGCGATTGCCGACGAAAATGCCTTGCAAGCGAATACTTTTCATCAATACCAGCACTGGATTGATGCCGCTGCCAGCAGCTAGGGCACCGATGACCGAAATCATTCCGCCCATGCGAATAGCTTTCAGCGAACGTTCCAGCGTGCCCGCGCCACCGACTTCAACAATGTGGTCAATGCCCGCGCCGCCGTTCAATTCCTTTGCCGCTTTATCCCAGTCCGGGTTGGTTTTGTAGTTAATGCCGTCAGAGATGCCCATTTCTGCCAGCCGATCCAGCTTTTTATCGCTGCTGGAAGTGGCAATCACGCGCGCTCCGTGCATCTTGGCGAACTGCGCAGCAAAGATGGACACGCCGCCAGTTCCCTGAACCAGCACGGTGTCTCCGGCTTTGGTTTGGCCTTTGTCAATGACTGCATTCCAGGCAGTTAGCCCGGCGCAAGGCAGCGTTGCGGCTTCTTCGTAACTCAAGTGTTCGGGCAAAGCGATGGCGCCGGTTTCTTCCAGAGCGACGTATTCCGCCAGCATTCCCGGCTGGTCGCCACCGCCTTTCGCGGTACGCGCTTTGGCTTCGTTGGGACCGCCGCCCGTCCAGTTTTGAAAGAACGTGCCAATCACCCGGTCGCCGGGCTTGAAGCTTTTGACATCGCTGCCGACGGCAACGACTTCGCCAGCGCCGTCGGAAAAGGGAATCATCGGTAGTTTCAGCCGGGGATTGTAGGTGCCTTTCGTGACCATCAAATCGCGGTAATTCAGCGAAACTGCTTTCACGTTGACGAGAACTTGTCGTGCGCCAAATTGCGGGTCTGGCTTTTCGACAAGCGCCAGCCCATCCGTGCCAAACTGCTGAAGTTCGTAAGCCTTCATTGTTGCTCCTTAAATTTGATTGCTGTTCGCAGATTGTTTGAAAGCAGCCAAAGACTATTGGAGATGGCCGAACAAAGTAAAGGCGGTTTTCAAGTTCGCTGGCCTGCCGACCAAAACGTCGCATTGCTCGACTGAGAGCGGCTCCCTATAATGCGCGACTTGTTTTTACTTCTCGTTTAAGGAGAACCCCGTTGGCATTAAAAGACCTGATTTCGATTAACGATCTGACGACTAAGGAAGTCCGGCAGATTTTCACAACCACCGCTGACCTGAAAGCCAATCCGCGCAATTACAGCCAGGCGTTGGCCGGTCGCAGTGTTGCGCTGATTTTTGAAAAACCCAGTTTGCGCACGCGCGTGACTTTTGATCTGGGAGCTACACAGATGGGCGCTTCGTGCGTGTATCTGGATCATCAGGGCGTGCGTATCGGCGAGCGCGAATCGGTTAAGGATATGGCCTTGAATTTGGAGCGTTGGGTGCAATTGATTGTGTTGCGAACTTACAGCCACA
>CAZXHW010000809.1:0-3875 GCA_964639915.1 uncultured Heliomicrobium sp. | reverse complement strand
GCCGCGTATTTTTCCGACGGACCCCGCTAGCCAGCCACGTCTGCGCGGCACAATCGCTTTGGTGTTACAAAAACATTTCGGCGCACCGCTCGTGGCTTGAAAAGAATTTGTTCGTTCTGCACTGTTTGTTGCTAACTCAAACAAAATGGTTGGTGTTGGGCGAAAGCAGTTGGATTGACAACCAAAATTACACATTCAGTACCCTTGGGCAACGCCCTAAGAGTTGGCCAGGCGCGGTTTGAGTTTCCTTCTAGCTTTGAGGCCAAGAAGGATACAAGCGGAGAGGCATGGTAGTGGTCCCAGGCCTCTCCGCGTCATATAACAATGTCGCAAAAACGATTCTGATTTTTGTTTGGAACCAAGGACTCGGCTTATGTTTTCAAAAACATTCACTGCATTGCTTTTTCTGACTTTTACGCTGTCGCCTGCTGGCTTTGCCCAGCAAAAGTCCATCGGCCTATTCGAAAATCATGAAGATGTTGGCACCGTCGCAACGCCTGGTTCGGCCACTTATGACGCCGAAAAGCAGACGTACAGGATTACGGCTTCGGGCACGAATATGTGGGCGACCAAGGATGAATTTCATTATGCCTGGAAGCGCCTGAAGGGGAATTTCATCTTGCGCGCCCGCGCGGAATTTGTCGGCGAAGGCGTTGATCCGCACCGCAAAATTGGCTGGATCGTTCGCCCGAATCTGGAAACCGACGGTCCGCACGTCAACGCCAGCTTGCACGGAGACGGCCTGACTTCCTTTCAATTCCGTCGAACCAAGGGCGCAATTACAGAGCGTGTGGACTTTGCCGAAAAAGGCTACGACGTTGTTCAACTAGAGCGTGCGGGCAGCAAATACATCATGTCTGTCGCCCGTTTCGGTGAAACGTTTGTGACCAAAGAAATCTCGGATGTCTCGCTGGGTGACGAGGTTTATGTCGGCTTGTATGTCTGTTCGCACAACAATACGGTCACCGAAACCGCCATCTTTCGAGACGTTGAAATCGTGATTCCCGCCAGGGAAAACTTTGTTCCTTACCGCGAATACATCGGCAGCAATCTGGAGGTCATGGATTTGGCGACCCATCAGCGCAAGGTGTTGTACCGCGTCAAAGATTCGCTGCAAGCGCCAAACTGGACAACCGATGGCAAGCATCTACTTTACAACCATAATGGCCTTCTTCATCGCTTCGATCTGAAAACCAACACTCCCACTTTGTTTGATACGGGCGAGGTCAGGCGCAACAACAACGATCACGTCTATTCCTTTGACGGCAAGATGCTGGGCATCAGCAGCACCAGCGCCGAAGACGGCAACGTTTCGATGATCTATACGCTGTCCAGTCAAGGAGGCAACCCGGTGAAGGTGACAAGAAAAGGGCCGTCATACCTGCACGGCTGGTCACCGGATAAAAAGTGGCTGGTGTTTGCCGGTCGCCGCAACGACGAATTTGACGTTTACAAAATCCCAGCCAACGGCGGCGACGAAGTCCAGTTAACGACAACCAAAGGTGTAGACGACGGTCCGGAATTTACGCCCGATGGCAAATACATCTATTTCAATTCGTTCCGCACTGGCCTGATGCAAATCTGGCGTATGAAGCCGGATGGCAGCGAGCAAACGCAAATCACAAACGACGAATTCAACAACTGGTTTCCGCATATTTCGCCCGATGGCAAATGGATTGTCTTCATTTCATTCCCGAACGACATTGCTCCGGGCGATCACCCGTTTTACAAACGAGTCTACTTGCGGCTGATGCCGATTGGAGGTGGCAAGCCGAAAGTGATTGCTTATCTTTACGGCGGGCAGGGAACCATCAACGTGCCGTCGTGGTCGCCGGACAGCAAAAAAATCGCCTTCGTCAGTAACACGGACATGAAATAACCAGGCCCAAGACAGCAGGCAATCTAGTCAAACGGACATACATGTTTCGACGGGGCAAATCGTTTTCTCCAGATGACTCCGCCTTCACCACAAACAGCGAAGGCTAAACACTAATCCACAACTAAGGAGATCAAGATGAAACCAAAAACTGCATTATTCACCGCGTTGTTCTTTATAGCTGGCTGCCTGACGGCCTTTGCGGCAGACGTTGACGGCAAATGGACAGGGCAAGTGCAAGGGCCGCAAGGCGCAATGGACATCACCATTGTTTTGAAAGCTGATGGCGAAAAGTTGACCGGCACATACGCCAGTCAACTTGGGGAAGCGCCGATTAAAGAAGGGTCAATCAAGGGCGATGTCGTAGCTTTCAAGGTTGAGCGTGAATTCAACGGCACGAAATTTACTCTCGTCTACAAAGGCAAATTAGCCGGTGATGAAATCAAGCTGACACGCACGATGGAAGGCGATTTTGGCGGGCAGACGCCTCCACCTAGTGATTTCACGGTAAAACGCGCGAAGTAAAAGCCCAGAGTGCACTCTTCAGCGTGTCCAGCGCGGGAAACGCGCTGAAGCGTGAACTCTGAACATACGCAAGATCTGACTCTGGCTCCTAAAGGAACTTACTTCTCATGCCCAAAATAAAAGGACTCCGCTGGTGGATGATCGGGCTGATTATGCTCGGTTCGATCATCAACTACCTCACACGCAGTTCGCTTTCCGTCGCTGCGCCGACGCTGAAAACACAACTTGGCATTGACGAACAGCATTATTCCTGGATCGTCAGCACCTTTCAGGGCGCGATCATGCTGCAGCCGTTGTGTGGGTACGTGTTGGATGTGATCGGACTGAAAGCTGGCTACGCACTATTTGCGGTCGCGTGGTCAATTATCAGTATGCTGCATGCGTTTGCAGGCAATTGGCAAGTCTTGGCGGGTTTACGCGGCTTGCTCGGATTGGCAGAAGGCTCGGCGAATCCTGCGGGGATGAAAGCCACGTCGGAGTGGTTCCCTGCAAAAGAGCGTGGGCTGGCTGGGGGCGTATATAACATCGGCGCGTCGTTTGGTTCGATGCTTGCGCCGCCGCTCGTGGGCTGGGCAATTTTGTCTTACAACTGGCAAATGGCCTTTGTGATTACCGGCGTGCTCGGATTGTTTTGGGTCGTGTTGTGGTGGTTCTTTTACGATGCGCCCGAAAAGCACAAATCGCTTTCCGTTGAAGAGGCGGAATACATTTCGTCAGGACAGGAAAAACATTTGGCGAGCGATGGAACGCGACCTTCGGTGTTGTCGCTGCTTAGGCGTAGAAATTTCTGGGGCATTGCGTTGCCGCGTTTTTTGGCCGATCCGACGTGGGGCACGCTGACGTATTGGTTGCCCTTTTATTTCGCCACAGCACGTGGCTGGGACTTAAAAAAGATCATGCTCTTTACCTGGCTGCCAATGCTAGCTGCCGACGTCGGATGCATTTTCGGTGGCGTGTTTAGTATGTGGCTGCAAAAAAGGTGGGGTATCCGTCTTATCAATGCGCGCCGCTCGGCTTTCACTTTTGGCGCTATCACGATGTTGGTTGTGGGCTTTACTGGTGTTGTCGTCAGCCCCTACCTCGCGCTTGCCTTGTTGTGTGTTGCGGGCTTCGCGCATCAAACCTTGTCTGTGACGGTCATTACGATGTCGTCCGACTTATTCAAGAAAAACGAAGTCGCTACTGTCGCTGGCATGGCTGGCACATTCGGCAATGCAGGCTTGCTAATTTTCAATTTGTTGATCGGTACGTTGGTGACAAAGATTGGTTACGCGCCGTTTTTTGTTTGTTTAGGATTGCTCGACATCGTCGGCGCAATCATTTTGTGGACGGTGGTGAAAGAGCCTGCAACAGCTGGAACACAAGCCTCTGGTTCGCCCACACCTCCCTCAGCCACCAGGCCCACAACCAATACCGCAACAGCAGCCTCTACGTCCCCTACAGGACATACGACAGCAAAACCACAACCCACTAC
>CAZXHW010000808.1:0-3880 GCA_964639915.1 uncultured Heliomicrobium sp. | reverse complement strand
TGGCAATGAACAACGTGGTGTACGCTGATCTGGACGGCCACATTGACATCATTGATGATGTGGCTGCTGACGGGATTTTGATTGAAGACGGTGTGGTTCGAACTGGCCCTGACGCTGGTTTAGGTTTGAAGAGGATTGCGGACGCAGTACAGCTTTAACTTGAGGTGACTGTGTGAAGAGAAGATATTTCGTTCAATCGTTGATTTCGTCCTTGGCCTTGCCTCATTTCGCCTTTGCTGCGAAACAATCGCAGAGCCCGCAAACGCTGGCGCAAGCCTTTGAAGCGATGCGGCAAAAACACAATCTACCGGCTTTGGCGGGAACGATTGCCACAGCCAAAGGAGCCGGGGAAATCTTTGCGACCGGCGTGCGCAAAGCCGGAACTGACGTTGCTGTCACTACGAACGACAAATGGCATCTTGGGTCAGACACAAAGGTGATGACGGCCTGTTTGCTGGCCACATTTGTCGAAGAGAAAAAGCTCCGATGGGAAACGACGCTGGCTGAAGTCTTTCCCGAACTGACCAAAACGATGCAGCCCGAAGTGCAAAAGCTAAACCTCATCCAACTGCTTTCGCACCGCGCTGGGTTGCCGCCGAATCTGGGTTGGTGGTCTTTCGCCAAGCCGGGCAAATCGCTTCAGGAACAGCGTTCAGCCGTGATTGAAGCCGTGTCAACAATCAAGCTGAATTCAGAACCGGGAACGAATTTCCAGTATTCAAATCTTGGTTATGTTGTCGCCGGAGCCATTGCCGAGAAAGTCGGAAACCTGTCTTGGGAAGAGTTGATGCAAAAACGATTGTTTCAACCGCTGGAAATGAACAGCGTCGGTTTCGGCGGAACCGGAACGCCGGGCAAAGTTGATCAACCTTGGCCGCATTTGGCTGATGGCAAGCCGACAGAAAAGAATGGCCCTGCGGTAGACAATGCCGCAGTACTGGGACCGGCTGGCACCGTGCATTGTTCACTGGCCGATTGGGCGAAATTCATTGCGGATCAAATCCGCGGAGCGCAAGGGCAACGCGCACTGCTGAAACCGGAAAGCTATCGAGAAATCCAAACCGCGCATTTAGGTGGAACTTACGGTTTTGGCTGGGGGATTAACGAGCGGGCTTGGGCGAAAGGAAAAGCGCTCTCCCACGCAGGGAGCAATACCATGAATTACGCCCTGGCTTGGGTTGCCCCAGCGCGGGAAGCTGCGTTTCTCGTCTGTACCAATATTGGTGGCCCCAACATCGGCAAAGCCACCGATGAAATGATCGGACAAATGATCAAAGCGCATTTCCCAAACGGTTGATCAGCGATATTTTCTCAATAACGTTTCATCACGCTGAAGCCGTTTCGGCGTAACAACAAACCATTCATTACGGAGAACAACATGTCCATTAGCGCATCACTATTACCAGAACTGGATCAGGAGATGGCGGGAACCCGCAAGACTTTGGAACGCATTCCTGCTGACAAGTTTGATTTTCGACCGCATCCCAAATCTTTCCAAATGATCAGCTTGGCCACGCATATAACAAACATGCTTGGTTGGGGCAGAGACACGTTGAAATCAGATTCATTCGATGTTGCGCCTATGGGCGGCGAACCTTACAAGGAAAATCCCGCCGCTTCGGTCGCCGCGCTGCTGGAAACTTTTGACAAGAATTTGGCTGAATTTCGCGAAGCCCTGGCAAGCGCTAGTGATGCAGACATGATGAAGGACTGGTCTTTATTGGCTGGCGGCCAAACGCTATTCACCATGCCGCGAATTGCCTGCATACGTGGGATGATTCTGAACCACCTGATTCATCACCGCGCCCAACTGTCTGTTTATTTAAGAATGTGTGATGTGCCGGTTCCTGCGCTTTACGGCCCGTCGGCTGACGAACAAGGAATGTAATCGAAAGACAGAAAAATCATGAACAGGTTCACCCGTTTTTCACTCCTCTTTTTCCTGGCGGCGCTGGTGGTTTTGTCACCCAGCGCCGTACAAGTTCAAACTGTTGCCAAGCGGCCCAACATTGTTTTCATCATGACCGACGACCACGCAGCGCACGCCATCAGCGCTTACGGCAGCCGGTTGAACAAAACGCCGAATCTGGATCGTCTGGCAAAAGAAGGGATGAAGTTTGAAAACGCCTTCGTTACCAATTCGATCTGCACGCCCAGTCGCGCCGTCATTTTGACCGGCAAGTATTCTCACCTGAACGGCGTTCCCGTTTTCAATCACATAGACAGCACGCAGCCTTTGCTGTCGAAGTACATGCAAACCGCTGGCTACCACACCGGAATGATTGGCAAATGGCATTTGGGGGCGAACGATCCGAAGCGACCGGATGACGGCAAACCGACCGGCTTTGATTACTGGAACATCCTGCCGGGGCAAGGCGCGTATTTCGATCCGGTAATGATCGAAATGGGCGAGCGGAAAAAGCTGAGCGGTTACACAACTGACATCATCACTGATTTGGCGATGGGCTTTATTGACAAGCGTCCGAAAGACAAGCCCTTCTTTCTGATGTACCACCACAAAGCGCCGCACCGCGCTTGGCAGCCAGACGAAAAACATCGCAAACAGTTTGAAAACTACGATCCGCCGTTTCCGGCTACGTTCGACGACGATTACAAAGGCAAGTCCGACGCTGCGCGTCAATCCACGATGCACATTGACGCCGACTTGAATGAAACCGATACCAAAGGCAAACCGCCCGCCGGTTTAAGCGGCGCGGAACTGAAGAAGTGGAAGTTCCGCCGATACATGCAGGACTATCTGGCTTGCGTGCAATCGGTGGACGACAACGTCGGACGCTTTTTAGATTATCTGGACAAAACCGGATTGGCCGAAAACACGATTGTCATTTACACCTCGGATCAGGGGTTTTTCCTGGGCGAGCACAACTTTTTCGATAAACGGTTTATGTACGAAGAATCGTTGCGGATGCCGTTGCTGATTCGCTGGCCGGGAAAAATCAAAGCCGGATCGGTCAGCAAAAGCATGGTGCTGAATCTGGATTTTCCGGTGACGATGCTGGACGCTGCCGGAGCGAAAATTCCCGCCGATATGCAAGGCCGCAGCTTTTTGCCGGTGCTGATGGGCAAAACGCCCGCCAACTGGCGACGTTCGATATATTACCGTTATTACCATCCCGGCCATCACAACGTCGCGGCGCATTACGGCGTGCGAACCGACCGTTACAAACTGATTTTCTTCAACAAGCTGAATCAATGGGAACTTTACGACCTGCAGAAAGACCCGATTGAGATGAAAAATGTCTACAGCGATCCAGCCTATCAAAAAATCCTTGAGCAACTAAAGAAGGAACTTTACCGGTTGAAGAAAGAGTTCAAAGACGATGATCAGTTTGCCGACAAGCTGCCCGTGGATGATGTTGGTTAACATTCCAGTTCGGTTTTCGTTTAAGTGTTTGGAGATTCAATACAAAGGGGCAAAGGTTCAAAGACAGGTCAAGGTTGTTCCTGAGTTTCTTTGATCTTTTGACCCTTTGCATTGAGTCAGACCGTATTCCAAACCGATCTAAAGGAGAACCCCCCCATGCTTCGCAAATCTTTTTCGCTGTTCGTAATTGCTTTGCTGCTGTTGCAGCCAATTGCTGTTCGCGCTGACAAGGTTGACGAATACGTCCAATCTGAAATGAAGCGGCAGCGAATCCCCGGCGTATCGGTGGCAATTGTCAAAGACGGCAAGATCATCAAAGCCGAAGGTTACGGGTTGGCCAACGTCGAATACAACATTCCGGCCAAGCCGGAAACCGTGTACAAAATTGGCTCGGTCAGCAAGCAGTTTCTGGCCAGCGGGATCATGCTGCTGGCGCAAGATGGCAAGCTGACGCCTGAAGACAAGATCGGCAAGTTTTTTGAAGGCACACCTGAA
>CAZXHW010000807.1:0-3888 GCA_964639915.1 uncultured Heliomicrobium sp. | reverse complement strand
CCTTTGATGGTAGGCGACCGCGTGGTTGGCGTGATGGAAATGTTTTCCAAACACAAACTGGAAGCCGACACGCTGAACGCGCTGGCTTCGGTGGCCGACACCATCGTTCACGGAATTGAGCGCAAGCGCATTGAAGACGAGCGCAAAGTTCTGCTCGAACGTGAACAGGAAGCGCGTATGGATGCGGAAACTGCCAGCCGTTTGAAAGACGATTTTCTGGCGATGATTTCGCACGAACTGCGCGCTCCGCTGACAGCAATTTTGGGTTGGGCGCAAATGCTGCGTTCGGGGACGCTTGATCGTGCATCCGCCGAACGTGCATTGACAACCATCGAACGCAACGCTAAATCCCAGGCTCACCTGGTCGGTGATCTGCTCGACGCTTCGCGTATTGCTACCGGCAAGCTCAGCCTGGAAGGCAAACCAGTCGAATTGATGAGCGTGGTTGACGCCGCCGTGGATGCGGTCCGTCCATCAGTTGAAGCCAAAAACCTGAGAATGCAAATCGTAATGGAACCGTGGGTTGGCCCCTTCCACGGTGATCCGGAGCGATTGAAACAGGTTGTCTGGAATCTGCTGTCGAACGCCATCAAGTTCACTCCGGCAGGTGGGTTGATCGAAGTCCGGCTGGAACGTCTGGAACAGAAAGCCTTGTTGATTGTCAGTGACACCGGGCAGGGAATTGATCCGGAATTTTTGCCACATATCTTTGATCGCTTCCGTCAGGCAGACAGTTCGACCAAACGCCAACAAGGCGGCTTGGGATTGGGTTTGGCAATCGTCAAACATATCGTCGAACTGCACGGCGGCGCGATTTACGCCTACAGCCGGGGCGAAGGCCAAGGTTCCGATTTTATGATCACTTTGCCGCTGGCTGTGCAGAAGGTCGAGAATCAGGAAGGTGAATTGTGGCCGGAAAGCTTGCCTGAAACGCAAACTCGGTCTGGCAATCTACGCGGCGTCAAAGTGCTGGTGGTGGATGATGAACGCGACACGCGCGAAGTTTTGAGCGTGATGCTGAATCGGTACGGCACAGAAGTTCGCACCGCCGGTTCCGTCCGTGAAGCGCTGGAAGTTCTTTCCACCTGGAAACCGGACATGCTGGTTTCTGACATCGGCATGCCCGAAGAAGATGGCTACGTCATGATCCGCAAACTGCGAGAGTTGCCAGCGGATCAAGGCGGCCAACTTCCCGCTGTCGCGTTGACCGCCTTTGCCAGCCCTGCGGACAAGGAAAAATCATTGGCCGCGGGCTTCCAACGCCATCTGGCAAAACCCGTCGAGCCAGTTGAACTCGCCAAAATCGTCGCTCGCGTCCTGGGACGCAGCGAAGAAGGCATCACTTTGTAACCCCCGTGAAACTTGCAGAGGGGCAATTTTTAAGATTGTTCCTCTGCAAGTGGATTACTCGCTCGCCCTCAAGCAATTAAGCAAGACTTCCTGCTACAATCCTTGCCGATAGATCTAATCCTTCCCCAAACCAGGAAGCTAAAATTATGCCGCGAAGTTTGACGGTCAGGCCGGAAGTTTCATTTTTGATTTTGTCATCGTTGCTCTTTGGCTTGGCGTGGGTAGAACGCAGCGATGCCAGCGTGCAAACGGCTCAGCCCAAAATCGTCATCGCTGGTTGGACGCTGACCGCCGAAGATTGCCGAATGCCGGACGGATTGGTTGACCCAGGCGAAACCGTTACGCTGAACATTGCGCTGCAAAACACTGGAACGGCCAACACTAGCCAGCAACTTCTGGCGACGTTGCAAGCCAGCGGCGGCGTCACTGCGCCAAGCGGGCAACAGGATTACGGACGGCTGTCGGCGGGCGGCCCTTCAACTTCGCGCAGCTTCACCTTCACTGCGGCCAGTCAGCAGCTAGGAACTCCGATCACGTTGACGCTGCAAATTTCCGATAACGGCGTCAACCGAGGAACAGCGACAACCACAATTTCACTTGGCTTGCTGGTATCTAATGCCGATCCCGGACTTTGCCAGACGGGGTTTAATCCACCTCGATCGCCCAGCCCGTGTATCTTGACGCATTGTGTTTCTTCGCGACGTCCGCCATTTCCGGTTGGCAATTACAGCATTATTTGCGACACGGATGCGCCTTCGCGCTTCACTCTATTGCTGACTGTCCGAGACACGCAGGCTCCGAACATCGCCTGTTCGCCCGGTGTTACCGTGGTCTCCACAAACGGAACTTCAGCAGTTGTAAATTATCCGGCTCCAGCAGTTACGGACAATTGTCAGGCTACGGCGAGCTGTGTTCCGCCATCTGGATCAACCTTTCAAGTTGGCATGACAACAGTCAACTGCGTCGCAACAGACAGTTCGGACAATACTGCTAACTGCGCTTTCACCGTGACGGTTAATCAAGGCGTTGGTCAGCCGATTCCACCCAGCACGGTCGCGAGCGATCAACTCTCTGGTTCCGTGCTGGCATTTCCAGTGTACACGTCCAGCGCGACTTCACCGCATTCGCAAAACACACGTATCTCCATTACCAACGTCGAACCGACAAGAGCCGCATTCATTCACCTGTTTTTCGTCAGCGAAGCCTGCACGGTCGCAGACGCATTCATTTGCTTGACCGCTCAGCAAACGACTCAGTTTCTGGCTTCAGATTTAGATCCTGGAACAACGGGCTACCTGATTGCCGTCGCCACGGACAATACGGGCTGTCCGGCGAACTTCAATTTCCTGCTTGGCAGCGAATTCGTGAAGTTCCAATCTGGCCACGCTGCAAATTTATCTGCCCTGGCTTTTACCGCTTTGCCCGGCTGGCAGGGATGTTCATCAGGAGTAAACTTTACGGCAATCAACTTTGACGGCGTTCGTTACAGTCAGGCTCCGCGGACCGTCATCGCCAGCAATCTTTCCAGCAGAGCCGACGGCAATGAAACCGTCATCTTTCTCAACCGACTCGGCGGAGATTTCAGGACCGGCGCAAATACGCTTGGGACGATTTTCGGATTGCTGTACGACGACGCGGAAAACGTCGTCAGCGTATCGCGCTCCGGCGGCTGCCAGATTCGTATGGAACTCAGCAGTTGTTTTCCGTGTCCAGGCCCTCGTCTGGAACAATTCATTCCGGCGGGGAGAACCGGCTGGCTAAAACTGTACAGCGAATCTGACATCGCCATTTTCGGCGCAAGCCTAGTGACAAACCCCAACGTCAAAGCGACTGCCAACGCCTTCAATCAAGGCCACAACTTGCATACGCTGACGCTGACCAATGCTGCCAGCATCACAATTCCTATGATGCCGCCGAATTGCTGAGTTCAATTCACTTTCGATCCGAACCATGTTTGATGCCGCGTATAGAGCCTGACTGTTTGGTCGTGTTCGCCCGAGAGGATGTGCTTGCCGTCTTTTGAAAAAGCCACAGCATAGACCGGCGAAGAGTGTTCGCCGATGGTTCGGATTAACTTCCGCCGTTGCACATCCCACAGCTTGATCTGCTTGTCATCGCCGCAGGAAACGATTTCAGAACCGTCGTCGGAGAAAGCGGTGGCTTTAACGCGCGCATCGTGTCGGCCAAGCTCATCAAGTGGGCGCAGAGGTTCAGCCTGCCACAATCTTACCTTGCCTTCGGCGCTTCCTGTCACAAGCTTGCTGCCATCGTGCGAAAAGCTGACGCTGAGGAGTATTGAATCGCCTGCCGTTTGCTCTTCAATGAGTTTCCAATTGGCTGTATCCAGTACTCTGATTTTACCGCCTGTTGTCAAAAACAATCTCCGGTTGTCAGGAGAAAACGCGGTTTGTTCTGCTGAGAGTGGCTGCGGCGGGACATCATGAAAATCAAAAACCAGTTGCCCCGTGCTGCTTTCAAATACGCCTTGCGAAGTCGCCAGCCAGCGCCCATCTGGTGAAATCGTAAGTGACACGACGC
>CAZXHW010000806.1:0-3888 GCA_964639915.1 uncultured Heliomicrobium sp. | reverse complement strand
GTCGCCACAACTCGCCGTCGGACGTTCCAATCCACAATGCTTGATCGGCTTCAGCAGCCAGACAAATCGCACGTTGCGCTGCAGGCTCAGTCAACTTGGGCAAAGCCGGAATACGCTTAACGCTGTCAATCCGCTCGATCCCTCGCCCAAAATAAGAGGCGTAAACTTGTCCGCGAAAGCTGGCAATCGCGCGAACACTTTCTTTTGGTGCCAGTGTCGCAGACTGTGGATTGGGTTCAGCGGCTGGTGGATTCATGGAAGAACCGGCGGCGGAATCAGCCGTCGAGGTAGAAGCATTCTCTCCTTCGATGATTATTTCCGTGTTGGGCGCTTCAGTTATGCGGCTGAAACTGGCGGCATCTTTTGTTTTGATGAACAATCCTCCACTTGTGCCTGCCCAGATGGCTGCTGCTGCATCTTCAAACAGCGTATAAACCGAACGATTCTCGATTTCGGAAATCGGCACGCTCACGCTTTCCGGCGATGCCAATCGAAACAATCCTCGATTCGTGCCGCTCCAAACTTCGCCGCTAGAAGACAACAAAAGGTCGCGCACATAATTGCTTTGTGAATCGTTGCTTGGCGTCGCAACACGAAAACTTTCCCGGTCATAGCGACAAACTCCGCGATCTGTGCCGAACCAAACAACCCCCTCACGATCACGAAATACTGCGTTGACCTGATTCGAGCGCAATCCTCCTGCTGTGTTATCGAATGTCAGGTGCTCAATTAAGCTGGCTTCGTCACCTTCCGGTTTTAGCAAAAAAGCTCCACGGCGACTGGTCCCGATCCACAACTCGCCATCGCCGCCGCCAATCGCTCTTACGGCCTCAGTTTCAATTGGCAATCGCTTCATCTTTTCGGCTGAAAATAACCACACCGCTCCGGTTCGCTGGTTGGCAAATTCGCCAAGCCATAAATATTCGCCTGCCGAAAACACCGAAGTAACAAAATAGGGACGTGTTGATTTAGTATCCACCTCTCGAATGAGGCTGTTTTGATGCAGCAGCAATCCGCGCCCCCCGGAGCCAATTGCCCATTCGCCAGAAGCCGTTGCGATTGCAGCCGTCAAAGGCAAGGCATCCTCCGCTTGATTTGGAGTTTTCAGTTGGGCCGGGTTGGTTGATGGGTCCAATTTGACCAGAGTTAGCGCTGTAACCGGCTTGGCAGTTTCGACGGATTCGCTGCTTACTTTGTTTGGGGCCGGCCCGCTGTAGCGGAAAATTTCGCCGCGCTGAGTCACCAACAAAATTTCATTTTGCGCAGAAAGCGCTATGGAGTTTACGGCGCGTCCGCGAGTTTCTTCCAAGACCTCGACGCGTTCGTTCTGCCAACGCGCCGCTCCGGCATCCGTTCCAATCCATAGCCCACCGTGTCCATCCAGCTTTAAGGCTAGAACCCGGCGTGAAGGCAACGAAGCTTCGCCGGGAACCGATTCCACATTCCGCCCGTCGTAACGAACCAGCCCATTATCCGTGCCAAACCACATCAGGCCGTGCGCGTCTTCGGCAATGGCGTTAACTCGGTCCGAAGGCAAGCCGTGAAAGAGCGTTACCGCTCCCCAACGGTGTAGGTTCAGAGTTGCGTTGTCTGTGATTGCTGGAGTTGGCGAGGCTTGTGACTGCTCAGGCGCTGGCTGGACAGACGAATCTGTTTGCGAAGCGATGATCGAAGCGCCAAACACAAGGAGCAAAATCAGGCAAGAGATTTTGGAAAATGGGGTTTTGAACACAACCAGTCATTGAACCATCACAATCCGCTGCTCAAAGAGCTGTTCGACGTCATCGCGAGTCATTTCGCTGGCGGCAATTTTCAAAAATAGTTCGATGATTTCATCATTCGTCATATCCAACCGAGCACCATTGAATTCAATAAAAAGTTCGGCGACCACCGCGCCAATTCGCTTGTTGCCGTCAATAAAAGCATGAGCTTGTGTCAGGTGATAAGCATAAGTAGCGGCGCAAACCGCGCCAAGCTTGCCTCTTCGTAGTAGGCACGATTCTCAGCCGCAAGCATCGCCGATTCCAGCGCGCCTTCGTCGCGCAAACCATGGCTTCCCCCCAATTCTACAATTCCCTTTGCGTGAAATCGCAGAACTTCGCCTTTGGTCAGAAAAGAAAAAACCATGTCAACATCCCAACCACCTGTTTATTGGGCCCCTTTCGCTAACTCTAGGTAGGCTTCGCGTCGCTTCTCGAAAAGTTTTCTGGCGAGCGCGTCTAGTTTCTCCGCTCTTTCATCTTCATTTAGCGAGCGCACACTCAACGTACTATTGGAAATCCTGACTTCAACCTTGTCTTGAAGGCTAACACCATTTTGTTTCAGAACTTCTTCAGTATTCAGGATTTTGGCAAGTTCGCCGATGGTTATGATCTGCTCCATTATCTCTACCTCCTGGACGCTTATCTTAAACCTTCAATTGCCTTTGGCAAAAACTTCGCGCTCATTGCCCAGGTCTCGTGCAGAAGGCGTCAAGATCGTTTTGGCATTGATGTAAATCTTTTCACCCTTGGCCAAAGCTTTACGAACATCTTCTTCACAAACGAATTCCGCCGCTTTATGACCATTGTTTTTGGTTGGAGGCGAAGGCTCAGGCTTTTTTTCAGTCGGCGGTGGCGTGCTTGGAACAGGAGCGCTGACTGGACGCGCGGCCAAAAAGTTATCCACCAATGCAGCGATTGCAGCGCGGTTAATTGACGGAGGAGCCGAAGCAGCCGGGATGAACGAAGCTGAAATCTGCGGAGACGGCGCTGCGATTGTGGCCTGTACTGGTTCGGTCGAAGTTACCGGTCGAGTTTCAAACGCTACACGTTTGATGTCCATCAAGTGCAGCGGGGAAATGTTATCTGACGTAACATTGCCTCCCCAGGATCCGCAACCGAGCGTCATCGAAGGCGCAAGCGCTGTCGAAAAGCCAATCGCTCCATGGGTCGAAGGTGTATTAACGACAACTCTGGCTGTAGGCATCAGCAAACCGTATTGCAGTGCAGCGTCACGATTGCGCGTGTGAATCGAAGAGGTGTGACCCATTCCGCCGTAATGCAGAATCTCGTCACACAGCTTGCTCCCTTCTTCCAGCCCGTTCGCCACGTAATACGCCAGAATCGGCGACAGCTTTTCGATGGAAAGCGGAAATTCGCGGCCCACTCCTCCGACTTCAGCAATCAGGCAGCGCGTGTTCGGCGGAACGCTGATTCCAGCCCATTCGGCGAGTGTCATTGCAGGTTTTCCGACAATTTTTGGATTGAGTGTGCGGTTGGGAGTAACAACAATTTTAGCCAGTTGATCTGCTTGCGCGGCATTCAAAAAATACCCGCCCTGAGCAGCCAATTGCTCTCGAACCTGTTTGTCCACGGGAGCATCAACAACGACTGCTTGTTCCGATGCGCAAATGGTTCCGAAATCAAAACAGGTTCCAGCCAGAATGTCTCGAACGGCTTTCGACACATCGGCAGTTCGCTCAATCAAAGCGGGCACGTTGCCGGGCCCAACACCAAACGCCGGTTTGCCGGAAGAATACGCCGCGCGAACCAACCCCAGCCCGCCAGTCGCCAGAATCACTGCGGTCAGCTTATGCTTCATCAGCGCTTCCGTGCCTTCCAGAGACGTCAACTCTATGCAGCCAATTGCCTCGGCAGGCAAGCCCGCCTTGATGGCGGCTTCGCGCATAATGTTCGCGGTTTCGACGACACAGCGCGTCGCTGACGGATGCGGACTGAGCACAACAGCATTGCGGGATTTGATTGCGATCAAAATCTTGAAGATCGCCGTTGAGGTGGGATTGGTGGAAGGAATAATTGCAGCGACAACTCCACGGGGTACAGCGATTTCAACAACAGAGCCTGTATCACGGACAATACCGACCGTTTTCAGATTCTTGAAATAATT
>CAZXHW010000805.1:0-3905 GCA_964639915.1 uncultured Heliomicrobium sp. | reverse complement strand
AAACTTTAAAACTCTCATTCAAGTTTCCGTCGCCATTTGGATCTGCCGCGTTGCGAATGCCAGTAAGGAATAAAACCAGCACTACAACATCTGTCGAGGGAACTTCAATCGGCTTGGTAATGTACTTTTGAGCTTGCTGGTTGTATTGGGAAAGTGCTTCGTATCTTTGAGAGCCGTCTGATCTGACGCGAAGAATTGTTGCCGCCGGAACGTCTCGACCAGTTGAGTTGGCTGCGAAAATTCCAGGAGCCACTCGCGCAATCATGACGGTTCCGTTGGAAATATCTTGGCCAAACTTGACCACGACGTTGGCTGTCCCCGTTTCAGTCGCAGCTGGCATCAGATAATTGATCTGGTTTGGCGAAACAAAAAATAAACCAGCTTTGCGCCCGTTTACTTCCAATGTAGTCCCACCCAAATCAGTTGGTAATTGGATACCTGGTGTATTTGGATCGGCATCACCGGCAACGATGACCGAGTTGGCAAACTTTGTTCCGAAAGCCGAAACGATTGAATCCGGCGCAACAGGCACTTGCTCAAAAGCGGCAGCGGAAACAGTTACCACTGGAGTCGCGCTGACGTCGGACATTTTTGCTGCGGCGGGAGTGACATAGTGAGCGTGACTAGCAATTGGCAAGGCAGGTGGAATTTTTTGCTGAAAAGTTTGCCCGGTTGATCCAGCGAATCTAATGGCTGCGGCGGCTCCAAACGCCAGCATCAAAATCAATCCTGCTGCAATCAACAGGCTGCGGCGTGGACCATTCAAAGCAATGCAAAATAACTTGGCGACGGGCGAAACCTTACGGCTCGAAATCATAGCGACCTCCAAAATATAACGACAAACAAACAATCCACTCGAACAATTTTTAATGGATGATAGGGGCGAATCGGGGACAAACAACAAAGGCTTGCGACTTTTTGGTGAGAACGCAGCCCAACGCGGGAAATACTGAGAAGCCGCCGCCGATCGTTTAACTATTATCCCGATCTTTCCAGTGCCTAATCGGTTTATTAGATCGGTTGAGAGAAATGCGGCTGCTCGGCGCACGCCATGAAGTATATCCGTCCGGTGATGCGATGCAAGCACGAAGATTGCCCACTTTGGCAGAACACTATCACGGCACTTTGTTGCGATTCTCGCTGGGGTTTTGGCACCTAATGACCGGCTCAGGGAAAGCCGAGTCTGTTGTTTCGATCCGGATTCGCGACTTCCCAGATGAAGTGAAATAGATTCTAGTTGTCTTGCTGATCTTCTGGCATTCAAAAGAAAAAGCGGGAGACAATTATTAATCATCTCCCGCGAACGCGCTGCTTCAGGTTATGCGTTGAGGTAGCTCTGTTGGATCAGGTTTTAATCAAGCCCTTGAAATTTGACATGCTGACCTGATAACCAGGGAAAATCGTATTTAAGTTTGCCGCGCCCAGATGGCTTTTAGCGAGTTCGGCGAAAACATCGCGAAAATCTGTGGTGATGGCCAAATCTCGTTGTTCGTTTAGCTCGTTCGGCTTCAACCCAGGCCACTTGCCGTAAACCTTTCCACCTTTGACTGAACCGCCAAGCGCAAACATGACGCTGGCGTGCCCGTGGTCTGTTCCGCGGTTGCCGTTTTCTTTGGCTGTGCGCCCAAATTCAGTCATCGTCAGAATGACAACTTCGTCGGCGCGATCTTTCAAGTCGGCGTAAAGCGCTGAAATGCCGTTGGCGAATTCGGTGAAACGATTGGCCAACTGGCCTTGTCCGGCTCCTTGATTCGCGTGGGTATCCCACCCGCCAATGTCCGTAAAGGCCACTTCCAGCCCGATATTCGATTTGATCAGTTGTGCGACTTGCTTCAGTCGGTCGCCGAATTGGCCGCGTGGATAAACGGCTCCGGTAGCAGGTTGGTACTGAGTCGGGTTGACTTGCTTCAGCATTTTTACAGCTTCAAAGGTTTCCTTGCCCGTGCCGCGAAGCGCGTCATTGACCGTTTGCTGATACATGGCTTCAAAGCCACCTTGCAGGGCTTGGCCCATTTCGCCGCCTCCGGCTCGGATCGCGAAATCATTAATACTGGTCATTGCGATTGCAGAAGCCTTGCCTTGCATCGTGCGGGGTAGATTGGCTCCCATCGAAACGCCGCGAAACGGCGAAGCTTTTGGATCAGCATTGGCTTGCAAATAACGATTCAGCCAACCATCCGTAGTGCTTTTAACGCCGGGAGTTCCGGATTCCATATAGTCCTGAGCATCAAAGTGCGAGCGTGTGCTGTCAGGCGAGCCAACCGCGTGAATAATCGCCAGTTGGCCGGAATCATAAATTGGTTTGAAAGACGCAAGCGCTGGGTGCAAGCCGAAGAAACCGTCCAAATCAATTGCTGTCGTTGCGTCGCCGCTTTTCGGTCTGGGAACAGCGATGCTCGGACGCAAACTGTAATACGTGTTATCACCGAACGGAACGACCGCGTTCAATCCGTCCATTGCCCCACGCTGAAAGATGGTGACCAGAATTCGCTTACGACCATTCCTGCCAGTTTGCGCCAGAGTGCGAGTCAAAAACGATGGCGACACGGTTGCCGCTCCAACGCTGGCCAAAGCAATTCCGCTGCTTTTCAGGAAAAATCTTCTGTTCATGCTTTTACCTCTTTTGTCTGGCGATGAGTTTTTGCCGATCATCACCAGCCGATTCTCACTGCCTTTGAAACTCCGGTGAGCCAAGAATTAAGCCAACCACCTTGGCGGCGTCCACGGCTTTCGAGCTATCGTTTTTCGCCAATAACTGCTCATTCAAACTTTTATCAATTGTTGAACGTGACTGGGCGGAAAGCTCGCCTTTCAGCAGCAATTTTGCGTAAAGATCAACGAGTTGTGAAGGTTGCGCCGTGCCAGCATTTGGGACTAGAGAACTCAGATTGGTTCGAGTGCCCGGAATCCGATTGGCAGCCAGCGCCAAGGCAAAGTTCATGCGTTCCAGCAGCGCTCCGGTGTTTACCCAATATTCAGCGGTGTCAGGGTAGCCGGTCGGCGGTTGCGCCATAAACAACCCTTCACCCATTTGTGCGATCCAGCGATGGAATTGCGGCCCGCCAGTCGTCTCAGCACCGATAGCCCGCACCGCGCTGACAGTCATTTCGAAAGGAGTTTTGATCTTCGCGCGGTAATTTTCTGCCGCGAAAAATTCCGGAGACGTGAGCATTGTTCGCAGCACCTGGCGGATATCCCCATCCGTCTTCTTAAAGGTTTCAGCCATTCGATTGACCAGGTTTTCAGATGGCGTGTCATTCACGAATTTGCGAGCCAGCTTTGTCGAGATGAGCTTTGCCGTCGAGGGATGCGTGGCCAGCAGGTGAATTACGGCATAGCCGTCTTTTTGACCTCCGCCTGCCGCGATCTTTTTGCCAAGGACGGTCTTGTCTCCGTCGTCGTGAATATTTGGGTTGAAGAAAAACTCTGCACCGTTACGCGGTTGCCGCAACGTCCAACCCGTAAAGCAACGGGCGACTTCCTGAACGTCTTTTTGCGTGTAGCCGCCTTCAACTCCAAGCGTATGAAGCTCCATGATTTCGCGCGCGTAGTTTTCATTCAGTCCGCGAGGTGCTTTTTTAATCTTGCCTTGGGCGTTGAGCATTTGTTCCTTTTCCTGCTCTGACATTTTGTCGCCCAATCTCGCCTGCCTTCGCTGCAAGGCTCTGGTAGCCAGTTCGCGGCGTTGCAATGCCAGAGCGTTCGGTGCGGCGCTTAGCCAGTTATCCAGGTAAAACAGCATCGCCGGACTTTCAGCGGTCGCTTTCAGCAAATCTTCAAACTTACCGAACACATTCGGACGGATCACGTCGCGTTCATAAGTAGTTGTCAGCACGCGATCAGCACCCTTTTGCAGAAAAACATTGAAGTGGTTGAACCAGAAATCGGTCATCACTTCCTGCAAC
>CAZXHW010000804.1:0-3907 GCA_964639915.1 uncultured Heliomicrobium sp. | reverse complement strand
GGAGCGACCGGTCATCATTGGAGGGAAGCCAGAAATCGTAACCGTTCCGCAATCGCCAGAACTTAAAGACATCATCGGCAAATTGGCGGAGCGGGCGGCGAAATTAGACCCACGAACGCCAGAGAAAGACAACATGCTGCTCATCACGACAGATGGGCGCAAAGCCGCGTTGGACGTGCGATTGTACAAGCCGCATTTGGTAGAAACCAAAGACAGCAAGATGAAAACCTGCGCAGAGAAAGTTGCCGCGATCTACCAGCAATACGCAGCAGAGAAGGGAACGCAACTCATTTTCTGCGACATCGGGACACCACGGCCCAGAGAATTGAAAGAGCCGGAAGCGGTAACAGAAACCGAATTGGCAGACGACACCGCCGAGGAAATTCAGGAAGCGTTGCTTCATACCAGCTTTTACGAAGGGCTGCGGCAGAAACTGGTACAGCGAGGGGTTCCGCGCGCGGAGATTGCGTTTATTCATGAGGCCAAAACCGCCGCAGACAAGGCCAAATTGTTTGGGCGGATGAAGACGGGCGAGATACGAGTCTTGGTCGGTTCGACATCAAAATGTGGTGTCGGCATGAATGCGCAGGACAAAGTAATTGCGATTCACCATCTGGATTCGCCCTGGCGACCGACGGACATTGACCAGCGGAATTGGCGCGGGCTGCGACCCGGCAATCAATTTAAGGCGATCCATATCTTTGTCTACGTGACAGAGAATTCGTTTGATGCCTACACATGGGGCATTTTGGAAAACAAGGTACGTTCGATCAGCCAATTGATGGCTCCGGTCGTAACGGCGCGCACTGCGGAGGATGTCAGTGACGTAGTGCTTGATGCCGCGCAGATCAAAGCGATTGCATCGGGCAATCCACGCATCCTGGAAAAAGTTGCCACAGAGACGGAATTGGCGCGCTTGGAGCGGGTCTATTCGTCGTGGGAAGGGAATCGCAATGAGTTGCGGTATACGACACAGGGTCGCAGGAGATCACTTACCTACGCGAGCAAGCGAGAGGCCACATTGCAACAATTGCTTGCACATTTGGAGTCACACCAGAACCTTCCGCTCGTCGCCTTCAAAAATGACCACCGGATTACGCTTGATCCAAAAGATCTCAAGAGCTTCTTCGCTGCGCAGGCAGAGATCGCACAAGCCTTATCGGCACGCCGGAATGATCGTGTCGAGGTGAAGCTCGCCGAAGCTTTTGGCTTACAGTTTTCCCTTTCGGCCTGGCATCACTCGGATCGTCATTCGCTCACTCTACAATCCATTGGTGAGAGCGAAGAATTGGAATGGGAGATGCCTGTGAAGTGGTCGGTCAAGCATACGATTGAGCATGTCGGTGAAACCTTACAGGAGACCTTGCAAGACGAGCGAAAAGACATCCGCCGCTTGACGAGTGAAATCGCCAAAGGCGAAGAAGAATTGGCGCGCGGCTGGGGACACGCGGAAACGTACCGGACATTACAACTCAAACTGGCGGCGTTGAATGCTGAATTGACGGCAGATAACAATGAAGGTGAGGCCAAAGAATTTATGGCCTTGTCTGAAGAAGCAACAAGGCAAGACGCGACAGTTCCCACCTCCATCGAAGCAGTCGAAGAAGAATGGAACGTGCCGACGGAAATCGAAATCCGGGAAGTTGAGCCAATGACAGTGGCGGAAACCAACGAATTGGCGCTGGCGGCTCCGACTGAGAATTCACTGACCCCCTTCTCTGTGGAAGGCGAACCGACGGCGGCAACCATCGCCATTACGTCACCAACAAGTAGCATTATCGAACCAGTGGTGACAACGCTTCCTGCCACTGAGACAGAGTTGCCTGGGGCAACAACGACGCAGGTGGAATCTGTTCTGCCGTTCAGCGACTTTGCCCTGATCAAGTCACCGAAGAAGCGAGCAAAACCGAAGTTCGTGGACGAGCATCAACTCAGTTTATTCTGAAGGAAAAGAGCGGAAAGAGGGCATGTCAGAAAACAACGTCTCCCAAGAAGAAAACTGATATGGACATCCAAACGGCACTCCAAGCTGACATTATCATCAAGGGAAGTAAGCTCCGCGAACTGCTGGACAGCCTCACGACCGCCGAGTTCACGGAGTTTCTCCGTCATCATTGCAGCGTGCTGATCCCCAATACAGGATTGACGGAAGTAGACTTATACTCCGCGATCAAAGACACTGGCATCAGCGATCCCAAGCACATAGAGCAAATCGCACGTAGCTACATCAAGGATGCAGTGAATTGTTCCTTCGACTATGACCAGCGTGCATTGCAAGCCGACTTCGTCCAACACCTCAACGAATATGTTGCAGATTGGGAAAACGAGAGCATCGAAGACGTCATCGCACGCTTAACCCGCACGCAATGCGAAGAGTTATTGGCTTCGATTTCGATTCAGATTTTCGAAGATGAGGAAGACGAAGAGCTGCGCGAGGCTGTGTTGGTGAATTACCAGGACGGCACACTCGATGGAAAAGACATTCGCGATCTGGCATAGACGAAACAACGTCGCCCTCCCACGCAAACACTATGACCAACACCCTCACAGAAACTCCCTTCACGAAATGGGAGCTTCGTCGCAAAGCGGGCGAAGCGTATGGCAAATGGTACTGGGCAAAGGCGCAAGAGAGACCTCAAGCAGAAATCATTGGACACATCCTGAATTACCGTCGGTATCGCGCGCAAATTTCCACTGGCGCGGACGAAACTAACAAAAATGGCAACGCTGTTTTCCGCGACCTTGATGCGGATCGACAATTAGGGCTGCGACGTGGAAACGCCAACTTCTATGATGCGCATTTGCCTGTAGGCTGGGAGCCGCATCCAACGTGGCAGGACGCGGATTATTTCGGAGTTTGGGTGCATCGGAAGAACCGCATGATTTTCACCTATGCCGAGGGCGACCGCACGCTTGTCATTTGCCCAACTGAACCACAATTCCAACTCGAGTACGACGAAATGCGCGCGTTCTATCAGCGCGCTGAGGAACACCAATGACAATTTGCCCAGTTTGCCAAACCGAAACCGAATTGGTATACGGTTCCATAGACTTTCACGGGAATGGCTTCGCGTGGAGTTGCCCGCCCTGTCACCAGAAAATCGCGCTCCAGCTCAAAGATTTGGCGATGCAGTACGGCGCGACTTACAGCCAATACAACACCTTCATCAGCAGCCCGAAAGGAACGCCTGCGCTCAAGAGCGCGGCGCATCTCCGCGCGCTCGTCTATCCCGAAGCGCTTCTCATCCAGGCATCTGCTACCGATGAGTACGCCGACCACGAGTGCCATTGGGCTGTCGTGCGCATCACGGCGAAGCTGAAATCCCATTTGCTGTCCCTGAAAACGATTTACGAACAATGCAAGGCAACGCAGGACGATTTATGGCGGATGGAATTCTTCGAGTGGGCACCGCATTTTATTCCTGCGACGGACGAGTTGCTTCAGTTTCTCCCCAGCGAAGGCAACATACATCGTATGAATTCTTATGATTGGCTGGTGCGGGAAGGCGAGTTACCGCTGCATTCTTACTTGCAGGCGAACGAGCAACGAACCGAAGCTTCATCTATCCGCATCACAGCAGCAGGTTTTCAATGGACAACAACACCGAAGCATTGCTCCTTCGATGTCGAAACGGAACTCATCGAATGGAGTGCGCTGGATCGATTTTTTGGAGAATAACAAATGGGACACTACTCCAAGTTTTGCAACCACCACTGCTTTGTTCATCTTCCAACCCTCGACCCCAGACGACTTGCGCAGACTCTACATCGGCATCACATCCTCTAGGTTTGCTTATCCCCGAAGAATGGCAGTGACATTCATCTAATCCCCTTGATAAACTTGAAGCCGTGCGCCGCCGCCTGTAGTTGTACAGAGCGCAACCGAAAGAAACCATGCTTGACTACC
>CAZXHW010000803.1:0-3916 GCA_964639915.1 uncultured Heliomicrobium sp. | reverse complement strand
ATTGGAAGGTCGGTGATCGCATCGTTCACGTTGTCGTTCAAACCAAAGTTGACGAAAGCAAAGCCAAAGCCGCAATCGGCGCGTTGGTGGAAGTCGTCGGCACACAACGCGCGGATCGGTCAATTGACGCTATCACCATTACGGTGAAAGACAACGTTCCGGGTGGCCCTGCCAGTTACGTGCGCTTTTTCGGCCCGCTAACCAAATTGCCGGATGTCAGTATTCAAATTGGAAACGGTCGCGCAGGCGACTGGATTGTCGGCGGCAAAACTGTTCACGTCGAACCGAAGACGCGCATTCGCGAAGAACACGGGCGTGCGGTGATTGGCGCTTATCTGGAAGTCGAAGGCAATCAGCGCGCAGATGGTTCGGTAGACGCGGCTGAAATCACCGTCGAACGCGACGCTGCCGCTCCGGCGGGCGCAATTGGTTACATTGATTTTTACGGCCCAATTCGCACTTTGCCGTCGGCAGCCAATTACGTCGGTGTATGGATGGTTGATGGCAAGATCGTGAATGTCAGCAACACGACCAAGCTGGAAAGAGGCCGCGCTGATTTTGCAGTCGGCGTAACCATTGAAGTCAAAGGCTATCTGCTGGCAAACGGCCAAGTGAATGCAACCAAGATTGAAGGCAGGGTTCCGGCAATTATTAGCAATGTCGTGACTCGAAGCTTCATCGAATTCATAGGCGATGTAACGGAATTGCCAACCACGGCTAATTTCGTCGGCGATTGGAAAGTTGCAGGACGCACGGTTCACGTCAAAGAGCGAACGCTTGTCAGGCGGGAACGAGCATCTGTAGCGGTCGGCGCAACGGTTGAAATTTACGGTGTCGAACTGCCGGACGGCACGATTGATGCGAAATTCATTGAAGTTTCGCACGGTCCGGCTGGCGCAAACTTCCAGGCATTTGCAGCCCTAACTTCTGTCAACGCGGGCAGTTATCTGGAAGGTGCAACTTCATCGGCGATTATCGCTTCGTTCGGCAGCAATCTGGCTGGCGGCGTTGAAGTCGCAAAGAGCCTGCCCTTGCCAATGGAACTTGGCGGCGTGTCAGTTCTGGTGGACGGTGATCCGGCTGGATTGTTTTTCGTTTCGCCGGGCCAGATCAATTATCAGGTTCCGGAAGATGCCTTGCCGGGAGCGGCGCAAGTAACAGTGATGAAAAACGGCCAGGCTGTGGCGCAAGGTACGTTGGAACTTGGCAACGTCGGGCCGAGCATCTTCACCGCCGATTCCAGCGGAACAGGTGTTCCCGCCGGAGTTCTGCTGCGTGTTCGTGCGAACGGTCAGCAAAGCTATGAACCGCTGTCCACGTTCAGCAATGGCAAGGTCAATCCTGTGACAATCACGCGCAATGCTGGCGACCGTCTCTTCCTGGTGCTGTACGGAACCGGCTGGCGCGGTGCCGATGACACGGACGGCAATGCCGCCAACGGCGTCGCTGAAAGCCTGGAAGTGACCATCGGTTCGGCAAAATCGCCTGTCTTGTTTGCAGGAGAAGCGCCAGGCTTTGCGGGGCTGGACCAGATGAACGTCGAAATTCCAACCGGCGTCAGCGGATCTGTCACGTTGCTGATCAAAGTCAACGATGGCGAAGGAAATGTCCTGCGCACAAACTCCGTAACCATCTCGATTCGGTAAAAGACCAGTCGAGCTCAAAACAAAATGGGGAGCGTCCTAACTGGCGCTCCCCGTTTTGTTTTTCAATTTTTACGATCAATCAAATTACGCCAAGCGAACGCAACTCTTCGATTCGCTGAGACGAATAACCCAGGATTTCGCCGTACACTTTTTGGTTATGTTCGCCCATTTCCGGCGGTGGTTGATCGTACTCAGCCGAAGCCGCTGAAAACTTGATCGGCAAACCCATCCCGTAAACTTCGTCAACAAGCCCGTGCCTGGGATGACTCAATGGCACTGTTTCTCCCCTTGCGACGACGCGAGGATCGCGGAGCGCAGTTTGCGGATCGCGGACTTCAGCGCAAGGAACTCCGGCAGCATCCAGAATTTCCAGCAGTTCGGCTTTGGGTAAGGTTTGCGTCCAGGCTTCAATCAAAGCATCCAATTCGGCGACGTGCTTGACTCGATAATCACGCGTGCGAAAACGTTCGTCGGCAGCAAGTTCTGGCTGCCCCATGGCGTTGAAAACTCCGTAAGCAAAACCATCCTGGTGCGCGCAAACGGCAATGTAACCATCACTAGCTCTATAAGTTCCAAACGGAGCTAACCGCGGCATGCTTTGCCCTGTGCGCGTCGGCATTCCCAAACTTTCCATTGCATCGAAGGATTCACACGCCAACAGCGAAGTCATCACGCCAAGCATGGAAACATCCACGAATTGGCCTTCGCCAGTTCGTTCGGCCATTTTCAGCGCAGAAAGAATTCCAATCACCGCAAACAACGGCGTAACCAGATCGGCAAATGGCACGCCGACTCTGACAGGCGGTTCACCCGTTGACCCCGAAGTCATCATCAATCCGCTGAGCGCTTGAATAATCGAATCGAAGGCTTTGGCGGAGTTGGAGCCCCCTTCCGTGCCAAAACCAGTCAGCGCGCAATGCACGATGCGCGGATTGATTTCCCGCACAAAGCTGTACCCCAATCCCAATCGGTCGAGAGTGCCCCGACTGAAGTTTTCGACCAACACGTCGGAAGATCGAACCAGGTCAGCAAATACTTCGCGCGATTGCGGGTGTTTCAAGTTCAGCGTTACGCCGAGCTTGTTGCGCATGCGGTTGATTGTCGAAATGGAAATATCATCGTCGGTTTCGCGGATGAGTTTCACGCCATTCTGGCCGAGATAAGGCGCATTACTGCGGGCCGGGTCGCCAACTGCGGGGTTTTCGACTTTGATAATGCGCGCGCCAAGCCCTCCAAGAATCAAGGTTGCAAACGGCCCGGCGAGCGCGATGGTTAGATCAAGAACGGTAACGCCTTCCAGCGGGCGTGGTAACGCGGATTGATGTTGCATGGTGGTTGCAGTGACTCCTTAGAAAGCCGGAGTATACCGCAACCACCATGCATTTCACTGCCGACGATGCCAGCAGTTATCGCTTCTTGATAAAGCGACTTGTGATTATGCCTGTTCCCATGGTGGCGTTTGTGACTGTGCCATTCAATTGGTCAATCCACGCAGCAGTAACCACCGGGTAAATCGGCCTGGTCAGGCTGGTATAAAACAGCACGCCGTTTTTGTAATAGCGCACCAGCCCACTTTGAATGGCGACACGGAAAACGTCGCCAGTAACATAGGACTCCTCCGTTTTGTATACGCCTAGTTCAAATATTGCCGCTTCTCCATTTGCAAGAAAGATGGAAAAATCCAGGTTGGAGATTGAAACTGTCCTGGTGTTTAACATCAACCCGGCGTAACGCCGCTTGTTGGTTTCCGCCGCAACAAATTCCACATATCCATCTCCCGACGAAATGATTTGCGAAGAAATTGCGGAAGAACGACAGCCATCACAACCAGAGGTTTTCTTTAAGACAGTGCCCTGAACCACAACGCCTGATAATTGCGTCCAGGTCACTGGCCCTGCTGTAACCGCCGCTGCCGTTGTAAAGGTGTAATTGCCTGAAACGGCCAGGTTGCCTGCGGCATCGCGCGATTTGACGCGAAAATTGTAAAGCCTTCCTGCGGTCAAACTGCCCAAAGTCATTGAATGGCTGGTCACTCGACTGGTGTCAAGCGTAGTCACTTGACCGTAGGCCGTCGTCAATCCGTATTCAACCTGAGAGTCAGAAGCTTCATTTGTCAACCAGTTGATCGTTGCCGCTGACGAGGTAATTGATACAGCCGCGACCGCACTAATTGACGGCGGAGTCGTATCTTTTATCGGAGCCGGAGTTGGGGTTGGAGTTGGAATTGGCGTTGGAGTCGGCGTCGGCCTCATCGCTACCGTGCGCAAGGT
>CAZXHW010000802.1:0-3923 GCA_964639915.1 uncultured Heliomicrobium sp. | reverse complement strand
ATGCGCCAGCGGATAGAACTGCAAGTTATTCGCGCTGACGCCGCCTTGAACAATGGTCATGTTGTAAGCGCGCAGCTTTTCGCACCCTTGACTATCGTGCAGGCTGATTTGGAAGGAAAAATTCCCTGCTGCGGTGGGGCTTCCTGAAACCACACCTGTGGCAGAGTCCAGGTTCAAGCCGGGAGGCATCGAGCCATACAGGATGAAATTATATGGCGCTGCACCGCCCGTTGGCGTGAAAGTCAAATCGTAGGGTTGTCCAATCGTCCCCACTGGCAGTGGATTGCCTGGCGTGTAATCGAAGCCGGAGCAGCTATAAACCGACATCGTGTACGTGCGCGTGCCGTTGCAACCATTCACATCGGTTGCGACGACGGTAAAGGTATAGTTCCCCAGAGTAGCGGGGATGCCTTCCAGCTTTCCTGTCGCCGGATCCAGGGACAATCCCGGCGGCAGTGTGTTCACGTTCGTGCTGTAGGTATACGGCGCAGTACCGCCACTGGCGCTAAGCTGCTTGTTGTAGATGCCATTTTTTTGCGCGTTCGGAAGAGTTGCCGGATTGATCGTGATCGTCTGGCAACCGGCGTTGATATTCATCACATAGTTGCGGCTGCCGGAACACAGATCGGCAGTAATGGCCGTGACGGTGAAGCTGTAGCTTCCTGCAAAAGTTGGCGTGCCGGTCAGCGCACCTGCTTGCGTCAAATTCAATCCCGGAGGCAGTACGCCTGCGGAAACCGAAAATTGATAGGGTCCCACGCTGCCACTGGCCGCCAGTTGCTGATTGATCGAAGTGCCGACCGTACCGCCCGGCAATGCGGGAGTGATGGAAATCGCGGGACAGCCACCGCAAACAAAGGCATACGCTGCTTCGTCATTTTTCGCCCCAGTGACAACCGTATCTCCGCTCAGCGCCGTTGCGTTGCCCAACCTCAACGCTGTCAGTTCCTGGCGTTGATTCCAGGTTGCGCCATTGCGGACGAACACATAAATCGAGCCGGTAACATTTTTAGTCGCGCCCACGACAAGCCGGTCTTCACCCAAAGCGACGGATTCGCCAAAGTTATCGCCTGCTGCTCCATTCGATGCCGTCAATTTTTGTTGCTGGCTCCAGGTCGCTCCATTGCGAGTAAAGATATAGACCGAACCTTGATTCTGATTGGCAACAATGTCGTCGTTATAAGCGCCAACTGCTGCAGTGTCGCCATAAATCGCGACGGAAAAGCCGAAACGATCTTCGCTTGTTCCATCTGCCGCGATGAGTTTTTGTTGCTGGCTCCAGGTAACACCACTACGAACGAAAATATAAGCCGCGCCACGGTTCGGGTTTCCATTCACATTGACGTTGTCTGCGGCAACGATTGCCGTGTTGCCGCTCAAGGCGACAGCGCTGCCGAAAAGAGCAGCGACACTGCCATCGGATGCCGTCAGCTTCTGTTGCAGACTCCAGCTCGACCCGGCGCGACTGTAGACATACGCCGAACCGACATCTGCGCCGTTCACATCATCGTGGAATGCGCCGATGAGCGCCGTATCGCCTTCGACGGCAACCGCGCTGCCAAACGCGTCGTCTTCCAACCCATCGGGAGCAAGCAGCTTTTGTTGCTGGCTCCATAAAACGCCATTTCGAACAAACACATAAGCCGCGCCACGGTCAGCCTGCACTGGGCTGGCGTTGTTTTTTTGAAAAGCTCCGACGACCACGGTGTTTCCGCTGATGGCGACTGAGTGACCAAATTCATCGCTCGCCGCTCCATCTGCCGCAGTCAACTTATCCTGCAAGCTCCAACTTCCTGCATTACGAACGAATACATAAGCGGAACCTTGATTCTGTGCGCTGACTGTATCGTCCTCTCCAGCACCAACTACTGCGGTGTCGCCGCTGATGGCGACCGAAGTGCCAAAGCGGTCTCCTGACACACCATCCGCCGCAGTCAGTTTTTGTTGTTGCGCCAGATTGCCACAAACGATGAAGACATAAGCCGCACCTTGATTTGAGTTCCCATTCGTATTGTGGGCTGCCGCACCGGCAATCACCGTGTTGCCGCTGATGGCAACGGATTTGCCAAATTCGTCCTGTGCTGCACTGTCTGTTCCCGTCAGCTTTAATTGTTGATTCCAGGCTGCGCCGTTGCGCAAAAAGACATAAGCCGATCCCTGACTGGCATTGCCGTTGATCGCATCCTGCCCTGCTCCGATGACAGCCAAATCGCCGCTTAGCGCAACCGAGCTGCCAAACCAGTCACTTGCTGCCGCATCTGCCGCAATAAGTTTCTGTTGCAAGCTCCACGTGGCAACGTTGCGTTTGAACACGTAAGCTGCGCCTTGATCCAGATTGCCCGCCGCATAAGCGCCAATCAGTGCCGTTTCACCGCTCAGCGCCACTGAAGAGCCAAACCGATCTTGTGGAATTCCATCAGACGCAGACAGCTTTGTTTGCTGGCTCCACATCGCTCCATTGCGCACAAACACATACGCTGCCCCTTGGTTCAGATCGCCGCCGATGGTCGCGCTCCAGGCTCCCACCAGCGCTGTATTGCCATCACACGCCACGGAAAAACCCAAATTGTCATTTGCCACGCCATCGGTGGCGACCAATTCCGCCTGGCCGATCCAAACCGCGCCGGTGCGCGCAAACACATACGCCGCGCCCTGATTCGGCTGTCCCTGATGGTCGTGTTGATACGCTCCTACAATGGCCATGTCGCCGTTCAGCGCGACTGAAAATCCAAATTCGTCATCTGCCTGGAAATCTCCAAATGCGACAAGCTTTGCCTGCTGGCTCCACGTCGCGCCGCTCCGCACAAAGACATACGCCGCGCCGTGATCCTGTGCATCCTGCTGATAAGCGCCGATCAGCGCGGTATCGCCGCTAAGCGCGACCGCATTGCCAAACTGATCGTCAAGCGCGCCATCCTGAGCCAGCAGCTTGGCCTGCTGCGTCCAGGTCGAACCGCTGCGGACAAACACATAGGCTGCACCGCGAAGCGTGTCATCCCCGGACGCACCAACAACTGCCGTGTCGCCATGGATCGCGACTGCTTTGCCTAACAGATCATTCGCTGCGCCATCAACAGCCGTCAGTTTTGCCTGTTGCGAAATTAAAGGGTCAATCGTCACAGGGTAAACAGCGTTTGTGTCGTCAACTTCCAGCAGGATTTCACCATCGCTGGCTTTCATGGTTGCGGGCAAAATTTTGTGGTTGGCGTCCCAAACGACTAGGTGATCGTAACCAAGCACCGCGCCGCCTTGGGAGTTTTTCAAAACAATTGCTTGATTGTCGGCTGTGGACTCCGCCTGCAAATTTCCTGTCATTTGCAAAGCCAATCGGATTGCGGAATTTGGCTCCGCAGATTCCGGGCGTTGATGAAGCGTAAAGCCCTGCTCCAAGCCTTCCGGTTTATTCACATACCATTCCGTGATGGTGGGTTGGCGAATTTCGATTCGCTCGCCGCTGGCAACCGTTTCCCCTTTGCCGACTGACATTCGATTTTTGCCACGACCCACTTCTTTCAGCTTCAATCCGAATTCCCATTGAGGTTGCAAGGACGGCTTCTTTTCATTTCGTAGCCCAAAATCCACAACTCGCAATCCGTCCCCAGTGAAGCTGGCACCGAATCGCTGCGAAGGATTTTCTGCTTTCCACTGATCGCCTTGCCGGTTGATTCGATACTGCGCTACTTCCAATGCCGCAGCCAGCGAATCGTAAGAACCGGTTTTCTTCAGGTGTTCAACTGCGGCTTCGCCGGTCAGAGAATCGGAGGTCGCCTTCGTGATTGGCCCGACAAGTTGTCGCCAGCCCAACACTCCAACAGCAAGCGACGCCGCAACAAAAGCGGTTAGCCAAAAGACTGTCACAAGATTGCCTTTGGGTCGTAATTGAAAAACTGTATTCCTCATTTCTTCTCCTTCTTTTATCCCGA
>CAZXHW010000801.1:0-3933 GCA_964639915.1 uncultured Heliomicrobium sp. | reverse complement strand
GCTTGTTCGGCAGACTCGCCGCGCTCCATGCGGTCGTGGATGGCTTCATCGAGATGACTGCGGATTTCGGCGTCGAGTTCTTCGTCTTTACGCTGTCGCCAGAATCTCATGTGTCACGCTCCTATTCCTGTGGATGCAGGATGCCTGCCATCGCTGCGGTCAATCGTTCCCAATTCGAGCGTTCAGAGGCAAGTTGTTTTTTGCCTGTGGCAGTCAGTTGATAGCTTTTGACCTTCTGATTGTTTTCGGAAACGGTCCATTCCGATTTGATCCACTTCTTGCGTTCCAGCCGATGCAGGGCCGGGTAAAGTGAGCCGGTGTCCACTTGCAGCACTTCGCCGGAGCCTGCGCGGATGGCCTGGCTGATGCCGTAGCCGTGACGCGGTCCCCATTGCAATGTCTGCAAAATCAGCAGATCGAGCGTGCCTTGCAACAGCTCGATGCGGTTTTCATATCCTTGTTTCATCTCGATGCGCCTTTCCTGAAATTGTTATAGGGTGTACCCACACTACACCCTTGGCTGTAGCCTGTCTACAGGCTCAAGAAAAAAAATTTCGAAAGATGAACTGGAGCAATGCTGCCAATGATTGGCCTGTGGATGAAATAATGCAGGCGCCCGATGCGACCTTATTTTCGCGCGGGCTTCTGCAGAATCCTGTCTAAACGCAGGTCCGGCTTCGGCTGAATTTCGAGCTAGTTGGCGCGCTCGATCAGGCTGGCTTCGTCGCGTCCCGGAGAATTGACCGATTTAGAAACGGCGTAAATTTCCAGTTCGTCGGCGGGATACGGCCCTAGAAGTTGAACCAAATCCGGAACGCGCGCGGCTGCATCCAGCCACAGCTTTTCGTCCGACCGTTTCAAAATCGCGGGCATTCGATGGTGATAGTCAGCGGTTAGCTCGTTTGGTTCCGTGGTAATGATCGTGCAAGTTTGGACGGTTTCTCCTTCCGGCGAGCGCCACGCTTCCCACAATCCGGCAAAGGAAAACAGCGCGTCATCGCGGCGGTGAAAAAAGTATGGCTGCTTGCCGTCTGCGATTTTCTTCCATTCATACCACCCATCGGCGGGAATCAGGCAGCGGCGTTTGGCCAGCGCCGTGCGAAACGAAGGTTTTTCCTGCAAGGTTTCCGCGCGGGCATTGATCAGGTTACTGGCAATTTTTGGATCTTTTGCCCACGAAGGAATCAATCCCCATTTCAACTTGATCAAGCGGCCTTCTGAAGTGATGGCCTGAACCATTTGCTGAGGCGCAATGTTGTATCGAGGTTCCGACTCTTCTTCAGGCTCCTCATCGTCTAGCCCGTAGTATTCGGCAAGCGCTGCTTCTTCTTTTCGCTGCGTAAAACGACCACACATAAATCTTTACCTAAAATCTTCAATCATCATCAGATCGCTGCCCCGCTGCGTAACCAACGGAAACAGAATCCATTTTTTGTCAGGGGAAAACGTTAATCCAGAAACGCCTCCGGGCATATTGCCATCAAATTCCGCCAGCGTCCGTGCGCTGCCAGTCGCAAAACTGCAAAAGCTGATTGCTGATCGTCCTGCAGGCAAGGCAGCCGCGAAATAAATGCCGTCAGCGGCTACCGCCCAAAGTCGGCTATAGGATTTTTGATTGAAATCATTGACCAGTGTTTCTTCTCCGCCCGCAACCGGCATCCGCCAGATCGCAGCCGCACCACGATCTTTGGTGTAATAAAGCCATTGTCCGTCGGGTGATTCCGCAGGTTCAAAACCTCCCTGCCTAGTCATTGGAATAGCCTCGCCACCTTCGGCTGGCACTTTCCAAATTTGCAGCCCGCCGCTTCGTGTAGAGGTGAAATACAGCCAACGACCGTCACGCGACCAGCTTGGAACAATGTCTTCCGCCGGATCAGTCGTTACGCGACGTGGCTGGCCGCCTTCACTGCTCACAACAAACAGATCAGCATTCCCTTCCGGACGGCAGTCAAAAACGATCCAGCGGCCATCCGGCGACCAACTCGGTGAACCTGCAAGCGGGCCACGGAAGGAGGTCAGCCGAATCGGATTTTCGCCTTCGCTGCCGCAAACCCAAATCTCGTCGCTGCCGGATCGTGTGGACACAAAGGCGTTGCGTTTGCCATCGGGCGAATATCGTGGGCTGACTTCGTTCGCCGTGGAGGCAATCAAGCTGGGAATAGAACCGGACGTTTGACCATTCCCTTTCACTGCCAGACGAACAATATCCAGGTTGTCAGTATTTTGCCGCCAAGCCAGCCGATTCCCGCGCGGAGAAAATGCCGGATATTGCGCGTCGCCTCCCGTCGCCGCCACCCATTGAGGCGTGCCACCTTCAACGGGGATTCGCAGCAACCGGCTTTTGCCACTGTGCCGCGAAGAGAAAACGATTTCCCGTCCGTTCGGCGTCCAGGCCAGATTGCTGGCACCTGTTCCGTCAAATGTCAGGCGTTTGGGTTCTCCGCCATCAACCGAAACCAGAAACACTTCGCCGACCACCGCGCTGATGACGCGAACAAACGCGATCCATTTCCCGTCCGGCGAAAACGCGGGGCTGCAATCGCCGATGACGGAATCCGGCGGAGACGTTAACCGCCGCCGCTCACCCGTTTCAGGCGAAAGCAAAAACAAATTGAAAGGTTTGTCGGCGGCAGATTTGTCGCTCAATACCATCCATTTTCCGTCGTGCGACCAATGCAGCCAGGTGTGCGCGCCAAAACCAAACCGGTTTGCCCAAGTGTCGGTCAGCTTGCGTTCGGTTCCGCCCAAAGACGACATCAGAAAAATGCCATCGCCATCCGCCGCGCTGCGATAAAAAGCAATCGTGCGGCCATCGGGTGACCAAACCGGATTGACGTCGTCGCCCGGTTGATCCGTCAACCGCACCCAATTTCCGCCATCCACCAACCGGACGTAAATATCTGAATTTCCACCTTTTTCCCCATCCCAGACAAACGCCACCTGGTTTCCGTCCGGCGAAAACGCGGGATAAAGCTCACGTCCGGGATAAGTGGTCAGCGGAATAACGTTTACTGGCGAAATTTCTGCGTTGCCAACCGGTGTCAGGCTGCGAGAGTTGAAGTATAAGAAGCCCAAAATTCCCAGCAAGCCTGCCACCAGCAACCAAAGCGGCAACGCAACAGCCAACCGATTGCGTACAAACCAACTGGGATTTTCGGTTTTTGGAAGTACTGGCTCTGGGTCAAAAGCCACGGCTCCATTGTTTACAGGTTGGATGACAGGAGGAATGGCTTCTACTTTTGGCTGGTCAGCCACTTCAGTAACCGGGGCGATAAACCGATAGCCGAGACGCGGCAGAGTTTCAATGTAGCGATTTTCTCCGGAGCCATCCGCCAAGGCTTTGCGCAGTGCCGAAATATGGACATTCAGGTTGGCTTCCTCGACCACGGTATTCGGCCACAGAGATTTGATTAGACTTTCCCGCCCCAAAACTTGCCCGGAACTGCGAACCAGCAGCAAGAGCAAATCAAACTCTTTGGGCGGCAACAGAACGATCTCGCCATTTCGATACAGGCGGTGTTCGCCAGGAGCCAGCCGGAACGGTCCAAACTCAAAATGCTTCCCTATGTTCCAATCCAAATGACTCATAAAGGGTCTTTATCGAATCTTTACAATCGTCTTTAGCAAGAATTTACCACTTCCAAAGGACTCTGCCCTGCAAGGTACATAAACTCCCCAGCCGAAACAACGCCATTGAATGATGATGGCTGAATTCACAACAGGGCTTCGAGGCTGACTGTCTATTTGTCCTGGCACGAAGATTCTGCTGAGCCATCATTATTTCAAACGCGACAAATATAAAGGCTTGCTTTGCTGGGTCATCTTAGACCGATTCGGAATTTGCGATCAATCCTGATGACACAGGGCTGAATTGCCGAAATCGGCCTGTTCCTATCCAAACGATTCAAAACAAATTTGACGCTCAGGTGTGAC
>CAZXHW010000800.1:0-3939 GCA_964639915.1 uncultured Heliomicrobium sp. | reverse complement strand
GTGACTGCTTCCACCTGCGCCTGTTTCTCAAACCACTCGGCATATCCCTTCGGATTACTTGCTTTCCATTCGCGCGCTTCACAATCGGGAACGAATAGGCAAGTTTCGCCAGCCACTTTATCCGGGCAGGCCGGAAGGATGTCCATGTAGAAATCGTCCGCGTAGTAGATTCTGATGCAACGGTTTTTCCGCTCGCACATTTCTCGATACAGCCTGTGGTCTAGAACACGCCTCTCAAGAAGATCAAGTAGGGCAAGAGGATTTTTGAATCGCCGCCAGTCTGCCGCGAGTTCGCAGACGAAATCCAAATCGAACTCTTTCCGTTTCAGAGGTCTAACGGTCGTGCCGATTCTGAGTGACCCTTGCGGAAAAATGATTGGCCGGTAAATGGCCAAAGGACTGCCTTCCACATTCAGCCAATTGGCAACGGCAAGATACCGATCCTCCGCCAACTTATGCTGTGTCGGAGTGATTTGCAGCTTCTCGCAAATACTTTCCAGGTAACTGTCAATTCGTGGTGCCAACATTGCGCCAGTTTCCATTTCTAAACTCCTTTCAAGGTTTGCCTCATCATGCCGATTTTAGTCGTCTGTCAGCAGGCATTAAGTAGCCGCATAAACTGACTTGCGTTCAGAGTGCCTTTCCACAGGTTGCATCGTCTACAAGCCCAACTCAGATTGTTCAAGTGATTGCTGCCGCCATTGAAGCGGCTCTTGCGGTGGTCTGCGTGACCGTCACGAGCCAAGACACCACAGTAAGCGCATCTCTCTGCGTCGCGCCCGCGCACGTAGTCCCGTTTCCAAGCAGGCAGAGGTTCGTCGTTATAAAGCCTTCCGTTCCTGCGATGCCTGGGAGGAGGCGTTTTGAGAGTGTCAATGATCACATAACCGAAAAATGCCAGCGCCGCGAAAGCGAAAAGTTTCTCCCAGCCGGTAGCGTCCTTTCTTCCATCAATTATGCCGAACCGGGAGCGGATTTCGGGGAAGCTGGTAGGCGGCAAAAAGTTCCCTTCAACGGCCAGTACAAAATCGCCCTCAAGAATTTCGTGCAGTTCAGCCAAGTAGCAATAGCCATTTCGTAAGATCGTGTACATCGAGAAGCCCTCCCTATCTTCGTTACTCTATGGCTGCCTCAAGCCAGTGCGGGCAAATCACGCGGACTTCGCAGCTTTCACATTTCCAATGGTTGATTGGTTGACTAAAAACTTTGCGGGAAAAAAGTTCATAACGTTCACTGGCGCGACGCGCCTCCTCATCAACAGAGCCTTTCCTCGTGCTCCATAGAAATGGATACAGAGCTCCATCTTCGCCTGAAAAAACATAAGGCTGGAGTTGCGGCTCCCGCTGTCGCAGCAGCACGAATGCGATCCTGTGCGCGCTATCCAGCTTGCTCCACTGTAAGTTTCCGCCTTTAGCTTCTTCAGCAAACGACTCGGGGCGAAACAGTACGGCGATGACTGAACCATTTGTTGCGCGGTAGAATGCAACCAGATCAAGGCGCAATCGTAGATCGGCTCGATGATCGCTTATCGCTGATTCCAGGTATTCATCAACCGGAGGCAATGATCGAATTGCCTTTGCGAATCGCTCAACATATTTCTGTCCTACCGTGAAATAGATTCGGTGGTGTTGATGACCGTCGGCCTTGTTTGCTTCCCACTCTGCCGAGAAGATTTCCAGAGCCTGTGACTGGTTTATTACTCTTCCTTGCTCACCGGACTCACGAACTATTCTTTCCATCACACGCCGTACCGTCTGAAAGAAGATTGGATAAAGCGGCTTTTCATTAAGCGGGAATCGCGCGCTGAGGAACTCATTGAGATAAATCTGAATGGCGCAACGCGTCCTGTCGAGCGAGCTAGCGGCCAGTGCGTTCTTCAGCGCGCCTCCCCAAATAGCTGGTATCTCCGCCTGCTCACGCTCCACAATCGTTTGAGGTAAATCAATTCTGCTAACGGGGTAGGCTTTGTGCCAGCGTTCAAGCAAAGGAGTAATATTGCGTTCTTGCGAACGCGCCGTTCCGCCTGCGGTGCTGGCGAAGGAGACGATCAATCCACGGCGCGCTCTTGTGACGCCGACAAAGAAGAGCGAGTCTGATTGGGAAACATCTTCTTTTGCCGAAGGCTGTAAGCTGGGTGGCAACCAATGATGTTCGCGCTTTGCTTTTGAAAGAGTTTGCCCAACAACGGCAACAAATGGGAATTCCAACCCCTTCGCCGCATGACAGGTCATCACGCGTACCGCGTCCGCTGTCGCAGGCGGTGGAATCAAGCTGGGGGTGGCTATGTTCAATGAGTCGCGGAAATATTCGCCGAAACTCTTGCGCGACTGGGGACGTGGCATATCCCGATGAGTGATTCGCCAGACGGCAGCCCTTGAAAGTGATGTGGTGATTTCCCCAAGAAGCAGTGAGCGTTCAGCCCCAACCGGCAAGGCCAGAATCCGACGCAAATAGTCGCTAGCGTCAAAGAGGAAAGCGCACATTTCGGTAAAAGCGTCCCCATTTTGCTTGTACATGAGAAGACCTAGCCACGCTCGTAGAATCTCCGCAGCCAGTTTATTACTCTCACCGCCGCCTTGAACTGTAAAGTTTCCCTCGTCATCTACCGTGTCATTGATCCACCTGACAACCGAATTGATCACCGACTTTTCAACTCGTCCTTGCCCAAGAGCGATAGCCAGTCGCGGCAACGAGGTTTGTGGGCGATCCGCAAGTGTCGCGATGCAGGCGAGGTCGCCAGCAGCCCCCTCTGGAGTCGCCAGCCCAGCGGTGACGGCCTTGATCCCTAAACGGCCAAGGGCTAGCACCAGGTTTCGCACGTCAACATTGCGCCGCGCCAGCACTGCAATTTCTCCTGGCGTGACACCTTGTTCGAGCCAGTCTTTGATCTGCGCGGCGATGCCTACATACTCCGCCCGATCAGAACCGGCGATGGAGACACTAACTGGTGACTGGCCGAACGACGCTGGATTGGTAGGTGCAGCAAGCCAGCGTTCCTCGTAACGAGTGTCTTCCTCATCCCGCCGTTCCATTAGCGAAGCCAATTGGTTGGCAGTCAGGACAACTTCAGAGCAGGAACGATAGTTGGTATTGAGTTCAAATCGCTTTCCTTCAGGAAAGTCTTTTTCGAAGCCCTCGACGTTCTCCACCGCCGCGCCCAGAAAACGGTAGATTGCTTGTCTCGCATCTCCGACCACCCATGGCGGATTTTCCGGCCCGCACAGATAGCGCAGCAGAGTCGCCACCGAGCGACTGACATCTTGATATTCATCAACCAAAACGTATTTGTACTTCTGCCGGTATCGACTTACCAGTTCTATTTCACTTTCAAGAATCTCAATGGGAAGCGCAATCAAATCGGCAAAATCAACACGCTGGCGGGCAGTTTTTTCTTCCTCGTAGAGTTGAAAGAGTTGGAGGAACTGCCGTGCCCGCTGTTTGCTTCCATCCTCTTCAGCAAGCTCCCATTGATCGAGCGACGCCGCGAGCGACTCAGGAGTGTGCAGACGATTCTTGAGGTAGTTGATATGTTCGACGATCTGCTTGACTGTGTCAGACGGCTTCTTCAGCTTCAATATCTTTTCGCAATCCATCTTGCCGAGGATGCCATTAACTAATTCTCCTTGCCCCGCCTCATCTAGAATGAGCGCGTTGGCATCCACGCCAGCAAATTGACCGTGATGATGCAGGAAGGTTACGCCGAAGCCGTGAAAGGTGCTGATTGCAATTCTTGAAGCGGTCTGCTCGCCGAACTTGTCAGAGATGCGCTCTACCAATTCCTGCGCCGCCTCGTTACTGAATGTCAGAACCAGCAAGTTTTCGGGTTCGGCTTTGCATTCATCAAGCAGATACTCAACACGTTTTACCAGTGTCGCAGTCTTACCCGTTCCTGGCCCAGCGCAGACCAGCGCAGGCGCGCCCATAAACGTCGCTGCGGTA
>CAZXHW010000799.1:0-3950 GCA_964639915.1 uncultured Heliomicrobium sp. | reverse complement strand
AATCGGTGTTCACCTTCAGCCGGAATGACTGTTCACCATCAACGGAATACACAGTGTGGGGCGGTTGGTGGTTATTGACCCTGACCGCGTCGAAGAAAAGAACCTGAACCGAATACTGAACGCCACTCTGGAGGATGCAGAGGCAGAGAGATTCAAAGTCGAAGTGGCTGCGCGTTCCGTCAAACAGATGGGGCTTGGCACAGAAGTAATTCATATTGCGCGTAGCCTGTTTGATCCACAAGCGGTGTTGGCAGTAGCAGAGTGTGATGTCGCCTTCGGCTGCGTAGACAGCATTGACGGAAGGCATCTGCTCAACAGGCTGGCCGTCTTCTATAACCTCCCCTACTTTGATGTCGGCGTAAAGCTGGAGGCCGACGGCTCAGGTGGTGTGAATCAAATTTGTGGAACAGTGCATTGTCTACAGCCGGATCGCTCCAGCCTGCTCAGCCGTGGCGTATACAGTCTTGCTCAGGTTCGCGCTGCTGGATTGAAACGCACCAACCCGGCGGAGTATCAGGAGCAAATTAACTCGAAATACATTACCGGTGTTCAGGAAGAGCGGCCTGCGGTCATCAGCGTCAACTTTCAATACGCGGCTATGGCCGTAAATGAATTTCTGGCGAGGCTGCACGCCTATCGCGATGATGACAACTCAGAGTTCGCCATTCACCGGTTGAGCATCTCGCAGTCGCAAATATACCGCCAAGCGGAGTCCAAACCTTGCAGTGTGTTGTCACGCCATGTAGGGCGAGGAGATGTGGCTCCACTTCTCGATGTGCCTGAATTGAGCGAGGGATTGCAAGACCGAATGGAGATAGCAGCATGAGATGGTGGAAATGGGTTTGGAATGTACTGCGGCGGCTAAATACCCGCCAGCCGCAAGTGCTCAAAGTTCGTGAAGTCGCGGAACTACCTGAAGAAATTGATAAAAGGCTTGTGTACGTTGTTGGAGAAAACGGCTACCGATGGTTTGCCGCCCTAGTCTGTCCTTGCGGCTGTGGGGAAGCGCTATACCTCAATCTTCTGCCTGAGCAGCACCCCTGCTGGAAATTGAATATCCGCGCTGACGGTTCAGTGACCTTCAATCCCTCCATCTGGAGGACAAAGGGATGCCAAAGCCACTTCATCATTCGCAACAGCAAGATTCATTGGTGCCAAACGTGATTTCACTTTCACTCCCAAAGCAGGCATCTCGAGAATCGTTGTCGGCTGTTTTTCGATGCCAATGAGGCTGCATTCAGAGCTTCAATTCGCGAGTCAGTAGTTGTCCAATGACCAGTGGGGTGTAGCGACCGCATAGTACCCTTTGCTACAGCGCACAGTCAGATGTGGCAACTTGGCGGGCGGAGTATTGACGACTTTGAGACGCAGCCACTGGCCATTGCCCGCGAGATGTGTTGGCGTATAGCCGATGGATTATTGATGGCGCAGTTCCAGTGCGATTCGCTCGAAGTTTTCGATCTGATTATTCCTGTCGTGCCCGAAAAACATTATCGGATCGCTTCGCGGATTGTTTATTTCTTCCCCCTCCCGTCTCCAGGAGAAGCATGGGCCCCTTCTGATAAGACTTCGCGGGTATAGAGCTTTTCGATGTGATGAGAGTGGTATTGATGTATAACAATGTCCTTCGTGCATGAAAGCAGAGGAGCGAGCACTGTTTCGGCTCAACTCAATAAGAGCTTGCTGAAAGATTTAGTTCCGAGGCCGCGACTTCGGCGACCGCTAGAGCCAGCGTGGGCTTCTCGCCCTCGCCGAGGGTCCAAGCGGCCGAGAGGCCCGCGTAGGCCAAGACCCACTTCAACAGTCGCACTCGTTCCAGACCCCCTGCTTCAGCGACCACCTGTGCTTGTCTTGCCAGTCGCCCAGGCTTGGCGGCGATCTCCAAATCGGGATTGCAGAAGATGTTTGCGAAGTCGAAGACGCGTTCGCCCACCAGGCGCTTCGGATCTATGGCGAGCCAACCGCGCGGGCCAGCATCCAAAATGTTGCCATGATGAATGTCGCCATGAAGTACGACAACGTCGTGCGGCTCGGCCAGAAGTTCATCCGCCGTCGCGGCAGCCTGAACCAAAATGCCTCCATACTTCGAGGCCGCCGGGTTCAGCTCTCTAAACCAGTGCGATAAGGGCAGGAGCGCCGGAGGTGGGCTGGTCCTTGGCGCATGCAGGTTGGCTGCCACTCCACAGATGATGCGGCTCGCCTCGTCGTCGCGACCATTCCTGGCCATCTCAACCAGTGAACCATCGCCGCTCGCACGCTCCAGCAGTAAAGCATCGCCCTCGTGCGCCAGGACGCGAACTGCACCTTCCCCCGCCCACCATACCATCAAGGCCGCGCCCCACTTTTCCTCTGCTTCCACGGCGATCTTCAGCATGGCGGGCACGCCCTCGAAGCGTACTGGCAGTAGCCTGCTGCTGCGGGTGATGATCGGCTCGCCGTCTGGCATAAGGCCCCAACGGAGGAGATAGTCGTCGAACAATACTGTTCTCGATTCTTTCACTTCTTAGGCACTCAAAACTTTCCATCCGCCATCCAGAAGCCGGACGGTTGCACAAGCAGGGCCACCATCTCCGGCGGTGCCTGCAATGCGGGCCTCCAAAACGGCGCCTGGCTTTGAAAGCGCCTCCTCGATTAGCTCCCAGGTAATGCCTGCAAGTGGGACCTTCGCGCGTCTCGACCAGCAGGAATCGGCTTGTCCCGCATAAGTTCCGGAGTTGATGTAGATGAATCTACCGGCAGGAGGACCTTGTACGGAGGGGCCGCGAAAATTCGGCGGCCCTTCCGTCCGGTCGTTGGCAATGTTTACAGTGAAATCAAATGAGACGTGCTCACTCGAATCTGAGGAGGGCGAAACAAGCTCGGCCTTGCCTTGCTGCAAACAAAGCGGCACGCCGTGCAGAGGCTTAACCAGGGTAATACGGAGCGGAAGCGAACGAATCATCTCGACACCTTCCCTATCTTCCGGAAGAGTCCTTCAAGCTCTGAAGTGAAGGACTCAGCGTCCTGAAAGCTTCGCAGTTGCCTGATGACTCTCCCATCGGGGAGCACGAAGCGAAAATCAGGAAGACCTTCAACCGCCATCCGCTTCGCAATGTCCGGGTGTTTGTCCGTGTCCACTCTGATGAACACGCAGCGTTGAAGTAGCACCTTCACCCTTTCATCCCTGAAAGTGGTTTTCTCCATTCTCTGACACGGGGCACACCACTCAGCGAAGAAATCAATGATTACGGGCTTATTCTCTTTTTGGGCTTGAGCGAGAGCTTCATCAAAGAGCGCAAATCCACGCGGAAGGGCCAGCACAGATGCTTCCGGCAAAGCCTTCCCGTTTCCGCTGACAACCCGCGCCGTGTAGCCGGTTTCTCTGACCGTGGCGATGAGCTTTGCCGGTGTAACTTTGGACGGATCGTAGGTGACGGCGAATTCATCACGGTCGAGTCTCATCTCAATTTTCTGAACGCCTGCAAGCTCATCCAGAGCTTGTTTGACCGTCTCCGGTCAGCCCATTCAGATTGCGCCGCTTTTACTCTTCAAAAAACCATCTATATTAAGCCTGACGGTCTTAACTTCGTTGGACCGACCGGTGGTTTGAGCGAAGGTGGCACCGGCGAAGAGGAAGACTGTAAGAAGTAATGCTATGAGTTTTTTTGTCATTGAAAATTTCACCTTGTTAGTGGCCTTTTGTGAAAAGAAAAATAATGAATTGCCCTATCCGATTGGGAGATAGGGAATGAGATAGGGGAATGCGATGAGGGCGAACGTCAGGATCGCAACCACCCATAAGCTTACCCGCTGTAGCTTCCGACTCTGCGGTGCGGTGCAGGCCGTGCCAGGCACGCACTCTTCTTTCTGTGGCCGGTAAGCGAAGTAAAAACCGGCGCTCAGAAATACCACCGTGAGCGCAATGAAGTGAAGTCTATACGGCATCATATCCATTGCGAGTGCCAGACCAC
>CAZXHW010000798.1:0-3953 GCA_964639915.1 uncultured Heliomicrobium sp. | reverse complement strand
CGAATTGGAACAGATCATCAACAAATTGCTGGCCAAAGAGCGCGAAGAGCGGTTTCAAACCGCCGAAGAGTTGTTGTCGGAATTGAAACCATTGAAACGCCGGTTGGAATTTGAATTCGACAGCCAGGGACAATTTGTTTCGCCGTCAAACAATGAAGAGAATTCAGCAGTGCCATCGGCGACTAGCGGCGCAGTTTCGCGGTCATCAACCCCTGGTCAATCCAGTTCGCAACGGTCGCTGTCTTCAAAATCATCAGGGACGCTGTCACGAGAAACGCCAGCGACGGCTGTCACCAAAAACCGGCTGCTGGCAATCGCTGCCTTGGCAGCAATTTTCGTTTTTGCGTTGGCGGCTGGCGCGTATTGGCTGCTAGCTGGCAATGCCACGATTGATTCGATTGCGATCATGCCGCTGGACAATCAAACCAACGACACGAATCTGGAATACATCACCGACGGCATCACAGAAACGCTGATTCACAACATTTCTCAATTGCCGCAATTGAAAGTCACGTCGCGCACATCCGTTTTCCGCTACAAAAAACAGCAAAAAGAGCCTTCGGTTGATCCATCGGAAATCGGTGAAAAGTTTGACGTGCGCGCAATTCTGACCGGTCGCGTCATCAAACAGGACCAAACGCTGGTTATCACGGTGGAGCTGGTCAGCACACGCGATGGCAGTCGGTTATGGGGCGGCGAATACAGGCATTTGATTACGGACTTGCTGGCGGCTCAGTCAGTCATTTCCCAACAGGTTTCGCACCAATTGAGGTCGCAACTGTCGGGCGCTGAGCGGCAGCAAGTCGCCAAACAATTCACCGAAAATCCCGAAGCGTATCGTTTGTATCTGAATGGCCGGTTTGAATGGAACCGGCAATCCATTGACGGGTTCAAAAAAGCGATTGAGCATTACAAACAGGCCATCGAAGCCGACAATAATTATGCGCTGGCTTATGCCGGACTGGCGGATGTTTACGGCACGCTGGCGGCAAACGGTCTGGCGTCCAGCGATTACGCCCCACTTGCCAAAGAAAGCGCCGAGCGAGCCGTCAAGCTTGATGACTTTTTGCCAGAAGCGCATCACTCGCTGGGCACGGCCAGGTATTTCGACTGGGATTTACTCGGTGCCGAAAAAGAGTTGCTGCGGGCGATTTCGCTCAATGGGAATCTGGCCGAAGCGCATTCCAGATTGAGCGCCGTGCTGCAAGGATTGGATCGGTTTGACGATGCCATTGCTGCCGGTCAACGAGCATTGGAACTGGACCCGTATTCGTTGCGCGTTCACCTGGATTTGCAATTCGCCTACTTTTACGCCGGACGATACGACCAATGCGTGGAAGTCTGCCGAAAAATGCTGCTGATTGAATCCAAATACTGGCCAGCGCATCTGGATTTGGGTCGCGCTTACGAACAAAAAAGCCTGTACGATCTGGCAATTGCCGAATTAAGCAAGGCGCGGGAATTCAGCAATGACGAACCGTTGACGCTGGCGGCGCTTGGTCACGTGTACGCCGTTTCAGGCAAAACCGCCGAAGCCCGGAAAATGCTGGACTTGCTGCTGCAAGCTGCACAAAAAGGGAATGTCCGTCCGTACGAAATCGCCAAAGTCTACGCGGGACTCGGCGATGCGGATCGAGCCTTTGAGTGGCTGGAAAAAGCCTTTCAAGCGCACAGCCCCTGGTTGTTGAAACTGAAATCTGATCCGAATTTTGCAAATCTTCGCCAGGATCAACGGTTTCAGGTTTTGATCCAACGAATCTACTCACCCCAGTCGTGAACCCATGTGGAGACGCTGATGCAGACAGAAGCTGATGTTGTATTTGTAAGTATGCCGTTTGGCCCTTTGCAGGTGCCATCTATCGGGCTTGGGTTGTTGAAATCCGCACTGACACGCGATGGCGTTTCCACCAAAACCTTTTACTTCACGTTTCAATTCGCAGAACGGATCGGCGAGCGGCTGTATTCACGAATCAGTTATGGAACGGACACCACAGATTTGGTCGGCGAATGGATTTTCTCGAATTCGCTGTTTGGTCATCAAACCGAAGCCGACGTCGAGCGATACATCGAAGACATCCTGCGCGACAAGGCGCGAAGCGAAAATCACGTTTGGCCGAAAGACCCTTTTTCAGACGATCTGGTCGCTGACATTCTAAGCGCGCGCCGAAGGGTGGAAGCTTTTTTGGATGATTGCGTGGAAACGGTGCTTGCCTGCCAGCCCAAAATCGTCGGTTTCACCAGCGTTTTTCTGCAACAAGTCGCTTCGCTGTCGCTGGCCAAACGGCTGAAAGCGCGTCGTCCTGAACTAACTATCGTGCTTGGCGGTGCCAATTGCGAAGGCGCGATGGGCAACGAAGTCATTCGCCAATTCGATTTCGTTGACGCAGTTGTTTCCGGCGAAGCCGATCTGGTGTTCCCTGAATTGGCGCAACGAGTTTTGAACGGCAAACCTTACGCTGATTTGCCAAGCATGTTCACTCGCAAGATTGATAGCCTGGATAAATTAACCACGGGGAGCACGGGGCACACGGGAAAAGACAATACAGCCTTACCTATTTCTTCCAGTGCCTCCCATAGTTCAAATCCTTCTGAAGCTTTGAAGATTGCGGCAGCAGTTGAAAATATGGATGCGCTTCCCTACCCCGATTACGACGATTATTTCGACCAGTTTCGCGCGACTTCTTTTCAGGCAGCTTTACAGCCAAACCTGTTGCTGGAAACTGCGCGCGGTTGCTGGTGGGGAGCAAAACATCACTGCACGTTTTGCGGCTTGAACGGGCAAACGATGGCGTTCCGCAGTAAATCCGCCGCCCGCGCTTTGGACGAATTTGTTGAAGTGACAGCGAAATATCCGGGCTATCCGATTTATGTCGTGGATAACATTTTGAACCTGGCTTATTTCAAAGACCTGTTGCCGCAACTGGCTGAACGCAACCTGGGGCTGGACCTGTTTTTTGAAGTCAAAGCCAATTTGAAAAAAGAACATCTGCGCCAACTGCGCGCCGCCGGAGCCAGCATCATCCAGCCGGGCATTGAAAGCTTGAGCGATGAAGTGCTGCAAATCATGCGCAAGGGCGTCAAAGCGCTGCAAAACATTCAGCTTCTGAAATGGTGCAAGGAAGTCGGCATCATTGCCGAATGGAACATTCTGTGGGGATTCCCTGGCGAATCGCCGGAAGAATATTTCCGGCTGGCCAAACTGGTTCCACTGCTGGCGCATTTGCAGCCGCCGAATTTTGCCATCAGCCTTCGGCTGGACCGCTTCAGCCCAAACTTCAACGAACACAAAGAACTCGGCTTCAAAGACTTGACGCCATTTCCGGCGTATAAATTCGTTTATCCGCTTGCGCCGGAAGCAGTCGCCAATCTGGCGTATTACTTCACTTACGATTACAGCCAGCCGCGCGATGTTGCGAGTTATGTTCGTCCGCTGTCCGAAGAAGTTTTGCGCTGGCAGCAATGCCACGAAACCAGCAATCTGTTTCAGATTGAGCAAGGCGACCGATTGTTGTTGTGGGATTCGCGTCCCACAGCCAAACGGCGGTTGATCGCGTTTTCCGGCAAGGAAAAGTTTTTGTATCTGGCTTGCGATCAGGTCAGCACGCTAAAACAACTTTCCGATTCGTGGAGCAAGGTTTCAGGCTGGGCGACTGATGGAGACGAAATTCGCCGAACGTTGGATGAGTTTGTCGAAGCAGGCTTGATGCTGAAACAGGGCGATTCGTATTTGGCCCTGGCAGTTTCAAAAAAGCCGCAGAATGAAATCAGCAATAGACAGGATGAGCAGGATGATTCAGGATGAGCAGCCAAAAGCGGTGTTCTGCCGATCCTGAAAAATCCTGGCCATCCTGTCAAAAGTTTTAGTGCAAAATGCCGAAAGCAATATCCTGCCCCGCATCTTTTGCAGCGTTCACTTTCTTTTGCGCTGAAATCAGAGCGTCCACCTCTTCCGG
>CAZXHW010000797.1:0-3956 GCA_964639915.1 uncultured Heliomicrobium sp. | reverse complement strand
CTTCCATCTCTCCAAGGATTAAATGGATTGTCAAATGTGCACACGCTTCTATCACGAGTTGCAAAGTTTTCAGCAGAAGCATATCGGTACTGTTCCCAATCCCAAACTAATTCTCTATCTCCTGCAAACAATATTTTTTGGATAGGCATAATTCTCTCGTGAGCTTAGACAGAGCATTCAAGTTGACTGAAAATTTGAGTGTTGATTCAGAAATGATGCTGGCAAATTGGGGGTCTCTGCCAGAAGCTGGTCCTTCGCTATGTTTTGCTTCTGCCGAGTTTTTTCGAGTGGCTAAGATTATTTCTTACAGTTTGATATCACTGAAGTAGGCTACTTAGTTTCTTCGTCGCAGTCGGAAACTTGCTGAGACCCGCGTTCATCACTTCATCCGCTAGCGTCAGATACAGATCGCCGAAAGTTCCTTCCATCCGCGAATGCTGTCCCATCTTCAACCGTCCGGCGTGACCGGCGACGATCAAGCCCAAGCCGTGGTTTTTGTGCGGGTTGGCTTCGGCGTGTTCGTGGACGTAGACCAGACAGCAATTATCGAGCAGCGTGCCTTCGCCTTCGGGAATGGATTTCAGCTTGTTCAGCAAATAAGCGAACTCTTCGACATGCCAGCGGCAGATGTCGCGCAGGATGCGCTGGCCGTCCACGCCGTCTGCGCCCGGAGCTTTGCCGTCGGCGTGGGTGTAATCGTGATGGCGGGCGGCGGTGTAACCCAACCACGGGAAGCGGGACAGTCCCTGGCATTTGGTCAGCATGTACGAAGCGACGCGCGTTTGCCGCGTGGCGAAGGCTTGCACCAGCAAATCGCTTTGCAGTTTAGCAATGCGCGGCCAGTCTTTCATATCGCCGTCGAAATCGGGCGGGTCTGCGCGGCTGTATTCGGGAGGCAATCCGGCGATGGCGCGTTCCAAATCGCGGATAGACGATAGGTGCTCTTCGACACGGGGTTGATCGTCTTTGGGCAACTGTTTTTTCAGCGTGGCGGCGTCTTTGCGAACGGTGTCCAGGATACTGCGTTTGCGATTAACCCAGCCTTCTTCGCGCTGGCCGAACAGGCGGTCGAAAAGTTTGTGCGGAATCATTTCCGGCGGCAGGGCGCGTTCATATCCAGCCCAGCTCATGTTGCGCTGGATGCTTTCGCCGAAAGATTCCTGCGACACGCCAATTTGCAAAGACCGAAAGCGAGGCTCGCCGCCAAGTTTCGCTGCAATCGCTTGATCAATCGAAGGGCCAGCGGTGCCGCGTCCGGTGAAGGAGGTGCAGCTCATCAACGCGCTCATGGATTTGTGATGACCGTTGCCGGGGCCGGGCAGGGAAGCAGCGGCGTTGTCGAGTCCGCTGATGATGTGAATGTCTTTGCGAAGCGCGGCCAGCGGTTGCAAGCACTGCGTCATTCGATAGTCCGCGCCCGTTTCGGCGGGAATCCAGTACCGTTCGGGAATGCCGTTGCCGTTGAACCAGAGCACAAAGCGACTTTCGATCTGGCTTTCGGCAGCACCAGCGGTCGCGGCGTACGCCGTGCCGGTTGCATTGAACATCGAAGCCAGCGGCGGCAATCCAACTGTGATTTGCGCTCCCGCGATGGTGACGCCTTTCAGAAAAGCGCGGCGTGAAACTCTGAATCGTTTGGTAATGACCTGAGACATTGGAATAGACCCTTTCAAAATCTTCTTCCACGAAGTAACACGAAGCGGCACGAAGAACCTAAATCAACTTCGTGTTTCTTCGTGTGCCTTCGTGGAAGACTTTGATTAGTTTGAGAACTCTCTGGAACGAACCAGCGAAATCATAAGCTCTTTGAAATGGAATTGCGACTTTTTGAAGTCGTCAAAAACCTGCCGAATCAGCGGACGGTCGGCTGGCGTTTCCATTCTTCCAGCGGTGTAGCGGAAGTACTGTTTAACCAGACATTCCTGGCATTGCGGCGAACGCGCCAGCACCGCTCCCAATTCGCGCGGCGAAGAAAACTTGGATTCCGGAATGCCCGCGATGTGTCCCGTTGTATCCACGGGAAGCTCGATGGTTTTCGCCGTCCGCCGATTGTCGTCTTCATCCGTCACGAAAAATTGGAGCTTGAATTTGTCCTGCCTCCTGCCGATGGCGTCGAACTTTTCAAAGGCAAAGCCGATGGGATCAATCAGATTGTGACAAGTCGCGCAGCTTGGATTGGTGACGTGTTCGCGCATGCGGTCACGGTTGGTTTGCGGTTTGGCTTCGCTGATTTCCGGCAAGTTGGTGTTGACGCCCGGCGGAGGTTCGGCGACGTGCTGGCAAAGAAACTGCTCGCGGATGAACAGGCCGCGCGCAGTCGGCGAAGTGTCTTCGGGTTTAGCAGTTAAAGCCAGAAACAGGCTTTGCCCCAGCAAGCCTGCGCGCTCGGATTCCGCTGGAAAGCCAACTCGGTCGAATTCTTTGGCGGGTGCAGCCACTCCGTAAATTGTCGCCAGGTCGGCGTTGACGAAACTGTAATCGGCGGTAAACGCCTTGGTGAAATCGCGATCATTCCAGACTAGATCGGCGATGAAGCCGCGCGCTTCTTCGGTCATGGCGACGGCGGTTTCGCGATTGAACATTGGAAAGCGGCGGCGGTCTTTGCTGGCGGTCAACAGCCGGTCAAAGCGCAGCCACTGCGAGACGAATTCATCTATCGCCTGTCGTGCGCGGGTGTCGTCGAGCATCCGCCGCGCGGCTTTCTCCACCCCTTGCGCCGAAGCCAGTTCGCCCCGCGCGGCGCTTTCAAATAATGCCGCGTCTGGCAAGCTGTCCCACAACGCGTACGAAAGCCGTGTCGCCGTCACGTACGGCTTCCATTTCGGATTGGCGGTTTCTTCCAATCGAAACAGAAAGTTTGGCGATTGCAGCATTGCTTCAACCGCGAGTTGCGCACCTTTGTAAAAATTGCTTTCGCGTCGGAACAGGTCTTCGTAGCGTTTCTGTTCATCCAGTTCCAGCGGACGCCGAAACGCTTTCAATCCGAATTCACGCACGAAGCGCGTGCGGCACGCCGCCGATGGTTTGCAGGGAACTAGGCCGCGCCGGTCGCCGCCCTGGAAAGCATTACGCGCCAGCCGCTCCGCCGCCGCGCTGTAGGCTTCAACCAGCAGCGGCGACAGGTTCTGCGCCTGATATTGATTCTTGAACCCGTTGACGAAATCTTCGGGTGGGAACTGATTGGCGGGCGCGCTCTGATCGCCAAGCAGATCACGGACGGTGTTGTTGTACTGACTGTGCGTCAATCGTCGCAATGCCACTGTCGGACGCTTACCGCTGTCAACGCTCTCTTCTCGATGCTTCAAGGTGCGAGCGAGTTCGTCGCCGGACAGCTTTGCCAACCGCTGAACCCACGCCTTCAAAACACTTTCTTCTTCGCTTCCTTGTTTGATTCGCTCGCCGCCTGCGTGCGGAATACGTTTGGTGGGTTTGGTCAGTAAAAGAGATTCTTCCAGCTTGTTGCGATCAATTAATTCGACAAGTGAACGGCCAAAGGCTTCAATTTGTTCGGCGCTCGCGTTTGCTTCGGGAAATTGCAGCCGCGTCGCCGAAGCCACGCCGTCTGAGTTGTGACATGACCGGCAAGCGGCTTTTTCCAACACCGGATAAAGCGTCTTCGAGAAAGAAACCTCTTGCGCTGGAAATGAAGCTTCCTGGCTCCAGGCAATGAAAAAAGCAAGAATCAGAATGAATATGACTTTCGCTGATTTTCTTGTGTTCTCGCCAGACATCTGCGGTTCTCCTGATCGTGAACTTTGCGGTAAAAAGGCTTGGTTTACTGCTTGCGGCCCTGCCCATACAGAATCGCGCCCGGTCGCGCGTTGGTGTGCGTTCCGCGTTCCAGCACCGGCTTACCGTTGACGATGACGTATTCAATGCCAGTCGCGTATTGATGCGGTTTCTCAAACGTGGCGTTATCAATGACGGTGTCAGGGTTGAAGATCCTCACATCCGCC
>CAZXHW010000796.1:0-3956 GCA_964639915.1 uncultured Heliomicrobium sp. | reverse complement strand
AGGATTTCGTCACCGATCAGGAAGTTCGGTGGTGTCCGGGTTGCGGCGATTATTAGATTCTGGCGCAAGTCCAGAAAGTCATGCAGGAACTCGGAATCCCGAAAGAAAAGATCGTGTTCATTTCCGGCATCGGCTGTTCCAGCCGCTTTCCGTATTATATGAACACGTACGGCTTCCACACGATTCACGGGCGCGCGCCTGCAATCGCTTCCGGCGTCAAAGCTTCCAATCCCGATTTGCAGGTTTGGGTGATCACGGGCGACGGTGACGCGCTTTCCATCGGCGGCAACCATTTCATTCATGCATTGCGCCGCAACATTGACCTGAAGATCGTGCTGTTCAACAACCGGATTTACGGTTTGACGAAAGGCCAGTATTCGCCGACTTCCGAACAAGGAAAAAAGAACAAATCCGCTCCGATGGGAACGATTGATTATCCGATCAATCCGTTGAGCTTGGCTTTTGCTGCCGAAGCGACTTTTGTCGGGCGTTCCATGGACGTGGACCCGAAACATTTGGCAACGATGGTCGAGCGGTTGGCGGCTCACAAAGGCTCAGGCGTTTTGGAGGTTTACCAGAACTGCAACATCTTCAATGACGGCGCGTTCAAATCGTTCAACGAACGCGAAGTCAAAGATGACAAGATGATTTATCTGGAACACGGCAAGCCTTTGTTGTTCGGCAAGAACAAGAATAAAGGGGTTCGACTGAATGGCGTGACGCCCGAAATCGTAACGATTGGCGAAAATGGCGTAACGGTTGACGATGTGATGGTTCACGATGAGAATAGCGCCGAACCAAGTCTCTCTTATATCCTTGGACGAATGGAGTATCCGGAATTTCCTGTGCCGATGGGAGTATTTCGCTCTGTCAGCAAGCCAACGTATGAACAAATGCTTGCCGGGCAAATTGAAAATTCCATCGCGGCAAAAGGTGCAGGCGATCTAAGCAAATTGCTCAATAGCGGAGAGGTCTGGACCATCAACTAATGCGCTTATCAGGCTGCCGAAGCCTGTTTCCAAATCACTTCCCCAGAAAAAGGAGCTGTTATGGTTTGTCCATACTGCGGTCATGGCAATCTGGAAGGAGTTGATAGTTGTGATAAGTGCAAGGAGCCTCTGAGCGCTTTTGACGTTCCCGTAGCGACACGCGGGTTACAAAAACATTTTATGGAAGACACGGTCAAAGCCATTCCCTTTGACCGGCTTGTAACGGTTAGTTCAACCGATTCAATCGAAGTCGCTGTTTCACAAATCAAGACAGCAGGGATTGGCCAAGCATTGGTCGTTGAAGCAGACAAGCTGGTTGGAATCCTGACGGAGCGGGATCTGCTAAACAAAGTAGCGGGACAGAACCTTGACCTGCGGCTGACTCCGGTGAGCGAAGTCATGACGCCTCAACCGGACGCTGTTGAACTAAGCGACGCAATACGCGTTGTCATCAACAAAATGTCCGTTGGCGGTTATAGGCACGTGCCGGTCGTCAAAGACGGCCAGCCGGTGGGAATCATTTCCGCCAAAGCGGTCGCCAATTACATTCTCAAATACAGCGCGCTGGATTTTTAACTACAGGAGGTGGGTGCCGTGTCTATAGCGACTAAACTAAGCGAACTGAAAATCCGTCATCTATCCTTGCGGGAACCTGTGCTGGCCGAACGCCACGCAAGCATCCGCGCAACTGTGGAAACGATGAAATCCAAGGGCTTGGGCTGCGCGCTGATCTGTGAAAACGGCAAATTGGTGGGGCTGTTCACTGAACGCGATTTGCTGAACAAGGTCATCGGCGAACAAACCGAATATGACAATCCGGTTGAACAGGTGATGACCGTTGATCCTGCCAAGCTGAGCCTGGACGATTCTGTCATCGAAGCGATGCGGTTGATGGAAAAAGGTGATTATCGCAACGTTCCGCTAACAGATGAACAAGGGCAAGCCGCTGGCGTGCTGACTGTACACGACCTGGTTTCTTACTTCGCAGAACATTTTCCGAAAGAAGCGCTCAATCTTCCGCCAAATACCGACCAGGCAATGCGGCACGCGGAAGGAGCCTAACAAACAACTTTTCAATTTATCTATGTCCATACTCGCAAACATCATCAACACCGTAAAAGATGTCGTTGAAGTCGCCAGAACGACTGCCCAGGGCATGAGCGTCACGCTCAGCCACATCCCAACCAAAAAAGAAACTGTGTCTTACCCCGAAGAAGCCGTGACGATTTATCGCCGCTTCCGTGGTGAACATTTTCTGGATGTAGACGAAAACGGGAAAGAGCGTTGCGTTTCTTGTTTCCTGTGCGCGGCGGCTTGTCCGGCTGATGCGATTTACATTGAAGGCACAGAAGACCCGCGCCCTTACGAACAACGTATTGGCATGGATCATCGCTACGCCAAGATTTACCAGATTGATTATGGCCGCTGTATTCTGTGCGGATTCTGCGTAGATGCCTGCCCAACCGACGCGATCAACCACGGCCACAACTTCGAATGGGCAGTGTACACCCCGGGCGAAATGGTCAAAGACAAGGAATATCTGCTCGGCAATAAATGGCGCGAACCCGATGTCACGCCGACTCCTGCGCAACGCCCGTTGGCCGCCAAACAGAAAATGGATAAGCTGAACATCGTGCTGAAATAATTATTCCGATTCGTCAGCTTTTGGCTTTCAACCATCGCGCAGCCTGATTCGTCAGGCTGCGCGATGGTTTTATTGGGGCGATTAGAAAGCAATCGCGTTAGAACACAGTCAGCGTAAATGTTCGCGTGGTGGTTGCGTTGCAATTGTCTTTGACGGAGACCGTGACGGTATAAGTTCCAATGCCGCCAACATTGCTGAACGTGATTGCTCCGGTGGTTTGATTGATCGAGATGTTGCCGGTGAATCCGTTTGGCGCGACTGAGGCCGAAATCGTGAACGTGCCATTATCGGAAGGCGCAACTTGCGGATAGACCGTTTTCGATCCGCCTGCTGCTATTGAGGTAACCGGGTAGCGTCCAATCGAGGGAGCCGTGTTGGCGGTCCTGATTATTGTGATTGCCGAGGCTCCGACGGCAGAATTTCCGTCAATGACATTCAACTCAGCATTTGCGTCCGCAGTCGAAAAACTACACTTACAGGTGATCGAAGCATTCACAGTGTTACCTGTTTTTTGCACATTGCTGAACGTTAAATACCCGGTGTTGTCGTAATCGAACAGCAGCGAGGATACAGGAGTTTCGGCATCGTTGAGCACAGCGATGGGCAAGTTATGAACCGTGCTGCCAATCTGAATAGTGTATGGCCATGAGGGTGTGACCGTGGGCAGCGTGTTGCCCAACTGCAGGGTGAAGACGTAAGCGGCTCCCTGATTTTGTGTCCCAAGAATATCAGCCAGTGGAGCGCCCACGATTATCGTGTTACCGCTCAAGGCTACATTGTCACCGAAACGGTCAGTCGCTACACCATCAGCGGCGATAAGCTTTTGGCGCAAATTCCAAACGGTTCCCGTGCGTTCAAACACATACGCAGAGCCACGGTCTTGGGCGGATAAAATCACATCCTGATTGCTGCCGATCACCAGACGATTGCCCTCCAGCGCTAAGCCACTGCCAAAAGCAGTACTCTCCTGATCAGGCGTAGTAATGGTTTGTTGCAATGTCCAGGAACCGCCGGAAAGGACATACACATAGACTTTTTCCCAGATAAAACCTATTTCTCCGCCTACGGCCAATGTGTTACCGCTCATTGAAACAGCGTGTCCGTAATGAGCCCCTGGCAAAGATTGTGGATCAGGCGAAGTCAGTTTCTGCTGATAAATCCAGGTTCCCGCGCTTTGTGTGAAGAGGTAAACGGCTCCGGGCGGCGTGTTGTTAAAAGGGGAATAGCCCGTAGTCACCGCCAGAGATGGCCCGCTGTCTGATATGTTGCCACCAAATCACACCGGTGTTGTAGCATCAAAGGCTGTCAATTTTTGTTGCTGC
>CAZXHW010000795.1:0-3965 GCA_964639915.1 uncultured Heliomicrobium sp. | reverse complement strand
ATCCTTTTTTAATTGGCCTCCAAATCAAGCAGCTTCGCTGATAATTCTGCCGAGGTAACGGTTGCAGTGCCAACTTTTCCTACGACAATTCCAGCAGCATGATTGGCCATTATGGCTGCTTCAATCATAGTCGCTCCGGCTGCCAAAGCCATTGAAAGCGTGGCAATTACTGTATCGCCAGCTCCGGTTACGTCATACACTTCCCGTGCGACAGTTGGAATCTGGGTTAGCTTATCGTTCGCATCCAGCAAGCTCATTCCATGCTCGCCACGGGTAATTAAAACATTGGCGCATGACAGAACCTCTCGAATTTTATGCGCAGCAGCAATGAGCGAAGCGTCATCCGTAATTTCGATTCCGCTGGCGCGTTCTGCTTCAGGCTGATTAGGGGTGATGACATCGGCGTTTTGATAACTCAGAAAGTTTTTGATCTTCGGATACAGGCAGACGAGTTTTCCGGCGGCTTGAGTCGCTTCAATCACAAGCTTCAGCAAGCGCGGAGTCAGCAAGCCTTTGTCGTAATCAGAAATGATGACGATTTCAGCTTCGGGCAGGGCAGAGTGAAAAGCCGCAAGAACTCGCGTTTCGATTTCGTCAGAGATTGGCCGTCGGCTTTCACGATCGGCGCGAACCATTTGCTGGCTGTGAGCCACAATCCGGGTTTTTCGTGTTGTGGGCCTGGATGAATCAACAATGAGGCCATCCACTGTCGCACCTTGTTCTGTAAAGTGGCGTTTTAGCAGCCGTCCAGCCTCATCATCGCCGATGATACCAATTGGCCATGTTTTGGCCCCCAGTTCGAGCAGGTTTGAAACCACATTTCCTGCGCCCCCCAAATGCCAGGACTCTCGTTTGACCTCAACTACAGGCACAGGGGCTTCCGGCGAAATGCGCCGCACTTCGCCCCAGATAAACTCATCCAGCATAAGATCGCCGAGAACAATCAATTTGCGATTCGGAAAGAGATTCAGAATTTGTTGGGCACGCTGTTGATTCATTTCAATTGTTTGCCTAATTGGGTGATCCAGATGCCAGTTTGCATGTCGTTAAAAATAAAGTAGTTGCCGAAAATCCGAGCACTGAACGTGAACGGAGCTTGCTCGCGTTCGCCTTCTTGCACTCCGGTTTTCAATCGAGCGATTTCGCGGTCTTGTTCAGCCAAGTTGCCACGAAGTTCACCAGAGATGTCCAATACTCGCCCCCCACCACCGTAAAAGCCCATAGCCAGGACATCGCCATCTGCCCACGCATTGTAAGCGCTGCCTTCTGTCAAAGCGTATTCGGCAACGCGACGCGGATTGAAAATATCCGAAACATCAACCACGTGCAGAATTCCGCGACCGAGTCGCCGTATCCCAGCGTTGGGATCGGATTCCGCCGGAATAACTTCGTCGCCGACGAAGACATAGTTTTTGTGTCGAAAAACTTCCCGTGTTCCCGCCAACCAACCTTTGCCGTAAAGATCAGCGTGGTTAAAGCGGAACTGACTGATCAGTTTGGGATTTTCCGGACTGCCGCCGCGAAGTCCTGCGCCAACATCCAGAATGACCAATCCGTCCCGCCAGTAAGCCAAATACGCCAATCCATCTTTGACCTGGACGTCGTGCAAATGGCGCATTCCCATACTCATCCCAGCCATTGCGTGCTGAGTTTGAGGCTTCGTCGTAGGCAGCGCCAGTTCCCATCGCGCAACCTGTCTGGGATTTTTCGGGTCGCTGAAATTAATCACGCGCATCGAGCCTGTGGCATCGTCCGTCAGATAAACGTAATGGCCGTCAATGAAGGCACTATGAACCGCGCCGCTGATCGTTTCCGTGAAAGACGATAGGATTTTGGGGTGTGCCAAGTCGGAAGTATCCAGAAACAGTAAGCCGTTTTGACGGTTTGATGCCCCTTCGCGCGTCAGCACTCCGATCCGTCCGTCTGCCGTCAAACTGAAATCCAGCAGCGAGCGAGCATCTAATTTCAATGTTTCAACCAACGCAGGATTTTTCAAATCGGAAATGTCGTAAACGCGAAGCTCGTCCTTAAAAGTCGCAACGTACAGATATTGGCCAAACGGCCAAACCGCTGATCCATGGATTGCGCCGAGCGAAATGCGGCCGATCGTTTCAAGCTCTCGCGCAACATTGCGAGCCGTGGCGGTCACAACGCCAGTTGCTGATTTTCCGCCGGCGGAAGCATTAATCGTGTATTGGCCTGGACGTTGCGCGACAAACGCGCCGTCAGCTTCTATGGTTGCTCCCTCGCTGGCCAACCAGTGAACCCTGGCAAAGTTGGCCGCATCGCCTTTTTGATTTTTGGCTTCAGCAGTAAAGCGGATGACGTCGCCAGTTCGAACTGTGGTTTGGCTCGGCGTCAGGCTCAAACTGTGAACGTCGCTTTCCGTGACTTCAATGGGTAAGGCGGAGCTTATGGCTTGAATACGCGCGATAATTTTTGCCTTGCCGACAGTTAACCCTGTTACTTGACCTGTGGAATCAACGGCGACCACTGCCGGGTTATCAGATTCCCAAGCCAGCTTCATCTCTTTATTCGGATTGCCGCTGGCGTCAATTGCTTCGGCATCAAGGTGCATCCTTTCTCCGACCAGCAGCGGCTCATTCGGCTTTGCAATCTTGATGACGGTGATGCGAGCCGGTTTGACGCGAATTGTTGTCCGAACCTGTTTGCCGCTGACGATGGCGACGATTTGAACCTCTCCGGCGGAAAGCAGGCTGACTTTGCCGTCGCCATCAACCGTCGCCAAATCATTTGGCAGCGCGATCCAGAATCCAGCTTTAACTTCTGTCTGGCGACCACGTGCATCGGTTGCAATCGTTCTAAGCTGAACGTGCTGGCCGATTTCAGCTTCGATGTTGGCAGGAACGATTGAAACGGTTGGAGGTTTCCCGCTCTGAGTCTGAAGGGAAGCAGGCTGAATAAGAAAAGGCGCAAACAGAACGACAAGATGCGCAAAAACAATTGCCGAAAAGTTTCTTGCGCGTCTTGTCAACGTTTGCGCTTTTTGAGCTTTGATCCTGTAACGCACTGAAAAATCAGTTTTTAACACTACGCTAGCTTATTCGCCCGGCGCAGTTGTCGAGCCTTTCTGTTTCGGCTTGCCAAGCTTGGTGATCCAAATGCCGGAGTTGATGTCATTGAAGAAAATGTAATCGCCGAATTGGCGCGCTCCCCAAGTGAAAGGCACGTTCGGACGATAGCCTTGCGGGTCGCCTGTCCACAATCGCGCAATCTCTCTGCCTTGCTGGTAAAGATCGCCGCGCAGTTCGCCTGAAACGTCCAATACACGTCCGCCTCCGCCGTAATAACCCATCACCAAGACATCGTCTTTGACCCAAACGTTATGTGCGCCGCCTTCAGGGACAGGATACTCAGCAACTTTGTGTGGATTATTGATGTCGCTGACATCAACGACGTGCAGAACTCCGCGGGCGGGAATGCGATTTTTGGCAATGATGTCGAACTGGGCAGGGAAGACTTCATCACCAACGAAGATGTAATTCTTGTAGCGATAAACTTCGTGCGTTCCGGCAAGCCAGCCGTCACCGTACAGTTCGTTGTGATTGAATCGAAGCTGGCTGACCAGTTTCGGGCTTTCCGGCGATCCGCCTTTGACGCCTGCGCCGACATCCAGAATCACCAATCCGTCGCGCCAATAAGCCAGATACGCCAATCCGTCTTTGATTTGCACGTCGTGCAGATAGCGTCCTGCTTCACCAAAGCCTTCGCCGGTCGGTTTTGGCCCGCGAAGCGGAACTTCCCAGCGTGCGACTTCCTTTGGATGCTTCACGTCTTTGAAGCTGATGACGCGCATCGAACCGGTTGCATCGTCGGTCAGGTAAACGTACTGGCCATCAATATAAGCGCTGTGAACTCCACCCGTTACAGTTTCAGAATATTCGGAAAGGACTTTGGGATGAGCCAAGTCCGTCGTGTCCAGAAAGACAATGCCGTTTTTGCGG
>CAZXHW010000794.1:0-3974 GCA_964639915.1 uncultured Heliomicrobium sp. | reverse complement strand
AATTGAGACGTTCCGGTCAAGCCGTAAGTCGAAAGGCCGTTGACCGTTGCGCCCACGTTGTAGGGAGCACCTGTCTGGTAGCGATAGATACCGGACAACTGCCAACCGTTCGCAACATATCCCAAGCCTTTGTTATCGGTGGCCTTCGGCAGGTCCCAAACCCAGTTGACGTTGAAATTATGCGGGCGGTCAAAATCCAGCGGGCCGTAATTGGCGCGACGATTGTCCAGGTTGTGCGGTGCGCCAAAACCATTGATGCCCGGCAGATCGTTGGTGATTGTTCCCAACACCTTCGACCAGGTGTAGTTCACACCGATCAACAGCCCTTTGGTGTAACGGCGTTGAACGGAAGTTTGCAGCGAATGGTAGTTGGAGCTTGCCGACGGTTCGATGAACGAAATGTTGCCGAAGCCCTGATACGGACGCAGGAAGTCAACCGGAAGAGCCGTAGCGCCGGGGAGCGTGCTGGCTGCCAGTGTCGGGTCCTGATTCGCCGCCGCATATCCTGCGCCGTAAGCCGGAGCATTGATGTTGCGGCGTTGCAGCAGATGCTGCCCCGAAGTACCGACGTACGAAACGTCTAGCACGGCATCGAGCGGAAGTTTGTACTGAATGCCCAGGTTATAGGCATAGCTGGTCGGCACTTTGCCCTGGCGGTCAAACGCAACCAGGCTGGGCGGAGCAAGCAATACCTGTCCCGAATTGAGTTGTTGCATTAAACCAAAGCTCAACGTCGGGGCAATGGTGGTCGGCGGGTTTTGCACCAGGTCAAACACAGTGTTGCCCTGTGGACGATCATAGAAAATGCCCAGGCCGCCGCGAACAACGAAGTTTTGTTTACCGGTCAGGTCATAGGCGAAGCCAAAACGGGGCGCAAACTGGACGCCGCGATTTTTGTAGGTGCCTTTTTCCAGACCTGCTCCGGCGGTCAACACGCCGTTTGTGATCGAACCTGTGTTGGGAACCAGACGGCCAATAAACAAGCCGGCCAGAGTATTTGCCGCAGAAGGCACAAAACCCGGCACAATCAAGCGTGGGTCAACCGCGCGACGGTTGTCACCGCTACACGGATTCGCGTTGCCGATGCAAACTGGACGATATAGCAACGACGCATTGGACGGATTGAAGCGATCCGGCAGGAAGTTGCCCGTCTGCAAATCTTCGTCAAATTGCGGCTGAATCCAGTAAAAGCGCGCACCGTAATCAAACGTCAGTTTGCTGGTAACTTTCCAGTTGTCCTGGGCATACCATTCGACGTTGTTATAACGGTATTTGCCGATGACATACGCCGAAGCCTGATTGAATGTGTTGTAAACACCGGTTGCTGCGTTCGCAAATGCAAACTGCGTGTCGAAGGGGTTGCTGGCGTTGTCGGTAAAGACATAGTCGCCGTTGTTGGCCGCGAAACTGCTTTGCGGTTTGAAACTGTTTTGCCAAAACGCGCCGAATTTGAAGTTGTGCGATTCGACGATCTTCGACAGGTTGACTGCCCAGTCGCGCGTGGTGTTGAAGTTGTAAAACGGCGCGTTGTTGGCGCCGATGTTCGGCGCGTTGGCGACGCGACCACCGTATTGGAATCGTGGCGGCGAATCAATCTGAACCGCGTTGGGGAATAGAACAGGAATTCCGGTCAGCCCCAAACCCGCCCGATTGAATTTCGGGTTGTGCGGCAGAATGTCAATGGAGTTATGACTTTGCCCGAAGGTAACTTCCAGCACAGTCGTCGGATTGATTGAGCCTGTGACCGTTCCCGTCACGCTATAACGGGGATTGACGAAATCCACCGCAAAATCAGGCATGTTGGTTCCGAGCACGAATGATCCATACGGCTGAACCGGGCTGTTTTTGTTGTACAGATATTTTCCGGTTGCGCGCCATTTTTCATTGACCACCCAATCGCCGCGATACAAATCCTGGCGTTGAGGAGCGCTGGTCGGTTCCTGAGTTTGGTAATTGAAATTCGCGCCTGGCTGGTTGGAGTTTGGCAGCGGATAAATGCTCAAAATCTTCAGCCCTAACGGGTACAACCGGTTGGCAGGAATTTTGCCCAGCACGCCGCCGTCTTTGAAACAGCCTGTCGTATTGGATGCATTGCAAGGGGCGTTCAGCGTGTAATCGCGGATATACGGGAACAGAGCGCCAGTGTTGTCCGTGGATTGCGAAAAGTCTCCCGCACGTTCCAGCGCCGTTGGTACGCGCACATTCGTCGGCGATGTCGGCGGTGTCAGGCGTTTTTGATGTTCCTGGCTGAAGAAGAAAAAGAACTTGTCTTTGTCTTTGTTAAACACGCCCGGGATGTAAGCCGGTCCGCCAATCGTGTAACCGATGTCGCGTTGATCCAGACGCGGTTTGTTGACCGGGTTGGTCGGCGTGCTGTTGCGGTTGTTGATCCACGTGTTGGCGTTCATGCCGTCGTGGCGGCGGAAGGCGTAAAACGATCCGTGAAACTCTTTCGTGCCGCCCTTTGACACGGCGCTGATTTGCGCGCCTGCTGAACGTCCAAACTCCGCTTGGTAGTTTGACGTCAACACTTTGAATTCAGCGATGGCGTCCACGTTGACGCTGATCATTGTGCCGTTGTTGCCGGTATCAACGATTGCCACACCGTCCAATTGCAGATTGTTGGCGCTGGTGCGCAAGCCGTTTGCTGAGACGTTCGCGATTTCCTCGCTATTGCCGACGTTGTTATTGAACACAACGCCCGTCGCCAGCGAAGCCAATCGGATGAACCCGCGTCCGTTGACGGCGATGTTCTGCACGATTTCGCCTTGAATCGCATACGAACGTTCGGCGCTTTCCGCCTGAACGCGCGTTGCTTCGGCAGTCACGGTAACAGTTTCGCTGGCCGCGCCGACTTCCAGGGCAAGGTCGCCCAGCGTCATTTTGTCGTTGGCAACCAGGGCAAGGCCTGTGCGTTCCGACTTTTTGAAGCCCTTCGCTTCAATCGTCAAAGTGTATGTGCCAGGAGGCACGGTTGGAAACACGAAGCGGCCTTCACTGTCTGTCGTTGCCGACAGCGTGAAACCTTTGCCAGTGTCAGAAATTTTGACCGAAGCGCCGCTGATTGCGGCGTTATTCTGGTCAGCGATATTTCCAGCAATCGAACCGCTGGTGGTCTGTGCAAACGCAGAACCTGCCAACGCGAGTGCCAGGATAAGAAAACTGCTGAGTCTTATGATCCTGTGCATTTCATTAACCTCCGAGGGGTATGGTGATGTTGAAGGATATGCACGTCGCGGAATTGGACGCACGCTTAACCTGGCAGGCACAGCAATCGCTAGACTGTTGTACCAGCCATTCAGTTGATAGATTGATGAGTTCAAAAGCCTGAGGTCATCAGGCCATTTTTTATTGTTTTTCCCAGCAGAATTTATCGGTAAGCGGCGCGGACTATCGCACAACATTCGTAGAACTGCAATATGAGTTGGTCATTCCAATGGATCAAATTGCAATTTTGTAGCTAACGCGTTGGAATCATAAGGCTTAGCAAGTGACCGTTATAGGCGAAATAGGCTTTTCGGACCGATTCAGCCCCCAAATCCGACACCCACACCCCCATGCTGTCGAACTGAATCTCTGGCAAATCCAGCAAGGATTGAAACTCAAACCGTTGCGGATCATACAAACCAATCTGCGTGCGGTTCAGTTTTGCATCCGGGATTGCGGCCCACAATTTGGTTGAACCGGCAACCGGCTGCAGGGGGCGAAATGTTTGCTGTTGCAGCGGGCGAAATTCGCCTTTAACCGCTTGAGCAGTGCCCGTCGCTGGATCAAGCAGATAAAAGTCAGTCTTTGCCGGCTGAACATAATGGTTTTCGTAACCGGCGATCAGCACTTTGCCGGTCACTGGAAGTTCGGTGATGGCTTGAACATAGTCGGCTGTTGGGACACTTGTGTTGAACAAGCGATTCGTTCGCAAATCGAATCGCCGCAGGGTTTGTTGATGATTTTCCCCTGTTTGGCTGCCCAGCACC
>CAZXHW010000793.1:0-3975 GCA_964639915.1 uncultured Heliomicrobium sp. | reverse complement strand
TTCACAAGCTCATGCTGAGCTGCTTGCGCTTCCAGCCGAGCCTGAAGTTGATCAACAACTTCTTGATGCGATTTACAGGAGAGGAACACGTGATTGCGAGGAAGTTAGGCGCTGACGACAGTTTTATGATCTTGCGTGATGTACGCGGCAGGAATGCCAGAGGCTAAATACGGCGTGATGATCGCGCGAAACGCTGCGACCGTGTTGGAGTTGGCAACATCGGCATCAGTAATGCCCAGCGCATCAGAGCCGAACTTCCAATCCTCTTTGTAGCGCCGCAGCTCTTCAGCCCGGTCATAATTGACGGCCGCGATCTTGGTATCCATCAGCGTCGCGACTGCGGCCTTGTTTGCAAATGCAGCCTGCTCACCATCGGAAAGCCCGAAGGCGTTGTAGCCGGACAGAGCGAACCGCCCGTAGTTTTCTGTTTCTGGAATAGATTTCGTGGTTGGCGTGGCCATAAAGCTCCTAGGATTGCTTGGTGAATTGTCTCGACCGGAAAGTCGAATTGAAATGCTTGCCGATGGATTCGGCGTTGATCAAAGAATCGAATAATTGCTGGTCACAGTCGGGATAGCGATAGACAGCGCCGTTATTGAACTCCACTTCAACACACTTGCGGTCCGCGCAAAAGCCGACCGACTTCAGTTGCGAGCTTTTAACAGCGCGCCGCTCAATGGGCTTGTCCTTTCCCTCACTCATTGCGAGACACTCGTAACCCAGCGGGCACTCACAACCAATGAACAATCGTCGCGAATTTGGCGAATCCGCTTGGCAAGCTCAGATTTTCGCTCTAATTCGGCAGCCTGATCCCTGAGCTTTTGCGCCGGCGTTCGGAGGTCTGGCGCATCCCCATAACCAAGATTTTCAAGAGTGATAGTTTTCACTGTCGGACTGCCTGCGAACGTCACAAAACCGCTACCACCGGTAAACCATACAGGGCTAGGATTCGGGTCAATCACAAACTCTTTCAGGGCATCATCCAAAGCAGCCAGCAGCACAGCGCTCGTGCAGCGCGACTGCTTATTCAGCTCTTCGACGAGAAGCTTGACCGAGGCATCCGCATCGCCTTCAAATCGCCACTTGCCATCTCTGAAGACCAGGCCGCCAATCCCAGCAAAGCCAGAGCCGCCATTCGGCATCCAATCAGGCTTGGCTATGACACTCTGTGGAACGTCTACGGGCTCGCCAATGTCATACGCCTTACCGCCAGCCGTAGGAGTAAAGACAATGCCGGACCTCTTCGGTTTGGGCTTTGCTTTGCGTGGTTGCTGCGCATTCGCCGTTATCCCAACAGCCAGCAGCAATACAGCCAACAACATTAAGATTAATCGGTTCATAGATTCCCCTTTTGCAAAATTTGCAGATTTACAGTTTGTCGCACTATTCAGTGCCATCCCACCAACTTATGCCCGTTCCGCTATCCTTTTCGGCCAACTGCTTTTCGGCTCGCGCCAGCGCATTCACGCGAGCCGAAAGCCAGCCATCAATCAGCGCCTGATCGTCCGGCGCGGCATCAGCACGTAAACGCGGAGAGACTCCCGCTTCGACTTGCTGTTCATAGGTAAGACTCGCCGTACACATCGCGAAATGAGCGAAGATCATCATCAGCGTGTTTCCGGCGTCGTCGTTCACCTTCACCGGCTTATCACCCTGCAAGCCGGATTCTTTCAGCGTCGGATCACGCCAGACCCACTCCGGAAACTGGTCGCGCCAGAGCTTCAGCCCTTTATCATCGCGCGCCAGCGAAGTCGCTTCGCCATCGCTCATCGCAAAGAGCTGGTCATCGTCAACGATGAAATACAGACCGGCCCACCCTTTCGCGTTTGGACGAAATGGATGTTGCTGACGGTAATCAACGCGTAAATAGGAGCGAATCTGCTCCACACCACCCGACGCGCCGGGGTTGCAGGCCGAAAACGGCAGACCATAATTCACGATGTAGTTGTTACGAATCGTTTTCTGTTCGTGGCTCATGTGCCACATCGTGAAACTGGAGTTCGCCGCCCAGGTCGCCACTTGCTCGCAGATCGTTTGCCGAGCCATTTCACGCGGCGCATTCATCAACCCGGTCACTCCGCCTTGAATGTGCTTGGCGATAAGCTCTGCCGGAATCTGCCGAACTGCACTCAGGTCAATTCCAGGTGCCAACCGTTCGATCATCGCGAGCGCGACATCATCACTTTGCGTATTTTGCGGAAACGTCAGCCCAGCAAAGACAAAATGCGTTCCGGCAAGTGGATCGCCCTGTGCGGCCGTCGCAACGCAGCTCACCACGCACGGATGCGTATTGCCCCAATCGTGGCCGACATACTTCTTCCAACGTTCCGGAATAGACCGTTGCCCATAAATCTTCGCAAACTCGCTCCAGGTGATGACGTGAACCTTTTCATCCCATTCCGGCAACACCAGGCCGGATTTTTGCTGACCAACGTCGTGCTGACACTCGGCCATGAACGCCTCCAGTCCGAATGTATCAATGTCCGCCTGTGCTCGAGCCAGGCCGTACAGCGCCCAGGTCGGCTCACCCGCCAGCACGACATCTTTCACAATGCCATCAACCGTGCGTGGCTCGGTTACCAAATTGCGAATTGCAGGGACCGGTTTAGTTGGAAAACGATTGGCGAGAATTCGAGATGTACCTTTGTAGATTCGGCTGGTGACGGAGAAGCGATTGATCAGGTTTTGCGCGAGCAAAAACAGAGTGCCTAGCTGCTTTGTCGGCAAGACTTCACGGGTAAAGACTTGATAGCGAGCTTCGGCGACGGCCGGAGAGCTTTTGCGATCATCAATATCGTCGGGAATGATCAACGTCGGCCGGATGTTGTCCACGTTGGCACCGGCGACACCTTCATCAAGCGATGCAAAATGGAAGACGTAACCAGCATCGGTATAGATGAAGTTTTTCGTCCACCCCTTTGATTGGTTCGCCGCGCTTTTCTTCACCACGCCGAGCGCCGGGTAATACTGACGGACCTTGGCGGATGTAATCAGCGATTCCAGCGACAACGCATGACCGCGCACCTTGTCCTTGGTACCAGACACATACAAACAGTAACCGCCGACTCCGGCCCGCGTCGAAATACACGCATCCGCCACGGCAATGCGCCGGGCAATCGTGCTTTTCATGTGACCGCGCGACCAGATCGAGATGTACGTATCGTAACGGAAGTATTCGCCGCGCAACCTGGCATTCAGCGCTTTCCAGTGCCAGTCAATCGCCTCGACGTGATGCGGAGCCAACGCGGCAACAAAATCAGCGCCGAACATCTCGGCATACCACGCGCGCCAGCCCTTAGCCTCTAACTGCTCGGCAGTCATACGAGGCTTCGGCAGTCTCAGCCGGACACGAGAAACTTCCACTTGTCGCTGCCGTCTTGCAGCTTTTTGCGCTACTGGAGCCATTTCCTCGCTTCTGGGTGAGCTTCCAAGAGGATTGACATTGCGTCGTCCTCCTTCATCTTTTCATCCACTGTCAATCGTCGGAACTCTTCCTTGATCGCCGCCGCCATCTCTTCATCATGCTTGCGCTGCTCATCGTTTTCGCGCGGCATCTGCTTCATTCCCAACACTTCAACTAGCGTTCGTGCAGCCGACTGCGAATCGTGAAACTCAATCTGCGTCGTTACCTCGCGCTCTTGCGCGCCGTCATCTCGCGAAACCGTCCGAGTGGTTGTGCGAATCTTTTTCACTAAACGCGAAACACCTTTTTTCTTCGCATCTTTCAAGCTAAGGCGGCCTTCATCGTCAAAACATCCTTCAAAATCGGCAATATCCGTGCGCAAATGCTCGCCAAGAAGTTTTAAAACTTCGTCCGTGGTGGCCGCTTCACCTTCAATTCGCTCCCGAATTCGACCCGAAATAGTAGGTTTTCGTAGGTTTTCTTGCGCCACTTGATTGAGCGTGTTTGCATTGCCTTTATAGCCAGCATCTCGCGCCGCCTTGGTACCGTTGCCACCATTTTGAATGTACTTT
>CAZXHW010000792.1:0-3975 GCA_964639915.1 uncultured Heliomicrobium sp. | reverse complement strand
CGCAGTAATTTTGCCAGGCACTTCGACCAATCCGGATTTCGAGATTGCGCAATTGCAAGCCAGCAATCCGGTCAATGAAAATTCCGGCGCGTTGCGGCTTGATTACAAAGTCAGCGACACCAATTCGTTTTACGTGCGCTTCTTTCGCGACCAGGCCGACAACGATCAGCCGCAAAACGTCTCTGGTGCTCGCGCGATTATCAAGGCAGTTCCGCAAAACGGTGTCTTTGCCTGGCAGAAGCTTTTCGGCCAGAAGATCAACGAGTTCAAGTTGGGTTACAACGGCGCATTGACGCGCACTTCAGGCATGGCGCCAACCGTCAATGGTATTGACCTGTCGGCGGTGACCATCAACCTGAGCGGCAGCGTCGCCAATTCGGGCATTGCCGGTCAAGGCGCATCGTCGGGCATCTCGATTCCCGGTGGACTGGTTCGCGCCAACAGCGCGACCAATGGACGAGGTCAACCATATACGCCTTACACAATCGGATTGATTGATAACCTGTCCTGGCTGCGTGGCAATCACAACCTGAAATTCGGCGGCGAAGTTCGCTTCGTGCGCGCTTACACGGATCGTCTGGGTGGCACGACCTACAGCTATTCAAATATCACCAGCTTTCTCGCCAATACCGCTGCCACAGTTCAGTATCTGGGCGACGTGAGCGCGGCCAGCCCATTCAACAATGGCGCAACCGGCGAGCGTTTCGCCAAGCAGGAGTTTTACATCGGCTACGCGCAGGATGAATGGAAGATTCGTCCGAATCTGACATTCAACTACGGACTGCGTTACGAATACTTCTCGCCGCTGCGTGAAGACAAGGATCGGCAAGTCGTCTTCGACATTTATAAAGGCACGATTCTGCCTTCCAATATCCTGCCTTTGAAAGCGAACAAGACAAACTTTGCGCCGCGTTTGTCGCTGGCCTGGTCGCCGAATGAAAAAGGCACTGGCTGGTTCGGCGGAGGCAAAACCGTTGTGCGGGCTGGCTTCGGCATCAATTATGGTCCGGGCCAGATGGAAGATCAGATCCAGCCGATTGAATCCGACCGCATCAGCACGACGCTCAGCAATGTAAACAATGCCTTTCCGCAAAATCAGGCAACGCTGGTTTCCAATTTCACCAGCAACCCGAACAACCGCGGGTATCAACCGCGCGCGTACGACATTCAGGAATACAGCTTTCCGGAGCGCGTTTTCTCTTACACGGTGTCGTTGCAGCAGGAATTACCGTACAAACTGGGGCTGACGGTCGCTTATGTTGGCAGTCAGGGACGCAATTTGTTTCTGCGCAGCGTCGCCAATAACATCACCTCAGTGTTGACCAACGTCAATCCGGCAAACAACGCGATCATTATTCGTGAGTTTTCGATTGTGACGCCGGGCGCGGCAGGTCAAAACCCAACAGTGTTGAACCCCTTTGCCGAGATTGATTACAAACGCAGCGGCGGGCACGACAGTTACAACGCGTTGCAGGCGACCCTTTCGCGTCGCTTCAACACCGGCGTAACGCTGAATGCTCAATATACTTTCGGAAAAAGCTACGGCAACACTGCCGGGTCGAATGAAGCTTCGACCGTTGCGAACAATGCTCGCGCGACCGAAGAATTCGATTACGATAATGGGTATAACAACTTCGACGTTCGCCATACCTTCAACGTCAGCGCCATCTATTCCTTGCCATTCGGCAAGAATCTGACCGGCATTGGCAAGACATTGGTCAGTGGATGGGAAGTTGGCACGATTTTGAATTCGCGCAGCGGCTTGCCCGTTCCTGTGCTGGTCGTTCGACCGGATGTTGTGTATGTGGATGCGGCTGGGTTGGTTTATCAAACTCCGGCGGTTGGACGCACGGCGGTCCTTAACACGCCGCGTGGGGGAGCTTCGCGCAACGTCCGCCGTCCAGACCTGATTCCGGGTGTTGATCCATTCCTGAATTCGGATCGGACGGTCCTGAATCCGGCGGCTTTTGCGGCTCCGAAGCCGGGCGCGTTTGGCAATCTGGAACGCAATTCCATTCACGGCCCGAGCTTCTTCCAGCAAGATGTCATTCTGGCCAAGAAGTTTGCGATTACCGAAACGATGAACATCGAATTTCGCACGGAAGTGTTCAACATCTTCAACGTGACGAACTTTGGCAACCCGCCAGGAACATTGCCGAACGTGCTTGGAACCGGCACGAACCAATTACAGCCCGGTCAGGCTTTCACGTCTGCGGCGGCTGGAACCTTCGGCATTCTCAACCGCACGGTTGAACGCACGGTGGGTCTGGGAACAAATCGTCAGATTCAATTCGCGCTGCGGCTGAATTTCTAAGCTGTCGCAAGTGGTAGCAAAACACTTCGGGCTGGTGAACGATTTGTTCACCAGCCCGATTTCATTTCACGCTTTGGCTGACATTGCTGCCAAACTGGCGGGCTTTGGCGCGCCGAGCAATTGGACGGGCATTCGCGGCGCACAACAAACCTTTACCAATCGTTCGCGATCAAGCTTCAGCTCTTCATCTTCACGCAACCATGTGCGCACTTCATTGAAAACGTGCGCAGCATGCGGATCAGGCGGTTCCACAATGCGGTAATGCATCCACTTTCCTTCGCGCCGAGCTGTCACCACGCCCGCTTGGCGCAAATAGGCCAGATGACGCGAAATCTTCGGCTGCGGCTCGCCCAATACTTCGACGAAAAAGCAGACGCACACTTCGTCATCACCCATCAGGTTCAACAATCGCAGGCGCGTCCGGTCAGAAAGCGCCAGAAAGAATCCTGCCACATCAAATTTATCTACCTTGGTTTTCATTGCGATGGAAATTTAGCATAAAATTTCATATTCGTCTTGACGAATATGAAGGCGCGTATTATTGTCCGCCTCACATTCGCTAAAGCGAATGTATAAATCAATCTAAAATCGAAGAGGGAGAGATCAATGAACAACACGACACAGACAATCCAAACACTGAAGCCGCACGTTTCGCTGAATGTCACAGACATCCAGCAAAGCATAGAGTTTTACCGCAAGATGCTGGGCATTGAACCCTGCAAAGTGCGCACCGGCTACGCCAAATTTGATGTGCAGAATCCGCCGCTGAATTTGGCGATGAATCAAGTTTCGCCGAGCGCAGAAGAAAAAGCTTCACGGCTGTCACATTTAGGCATCCAGGTCGCTTCGACCGAAGATGTGATGGCGATGCGCGAGCGATGGCTGGCGGCAGGCTTGGCTCCTCGCGACGAAATGCAGACCAGTTGTTGTTACGCCGTGCAGGACAAGGCTTGGGTCAGTGACCCGGACGGCAATGCCTGGGAAGTCTTCGTCGTGCTGGAAGACAACCTGCCCGAATTAGAGAAAGCGAGTGTCAACGCATGCTGCACAACAGCGCCCAGCCTTGTTTCTTTAACTCGATAAAATGACCACACCCCTTGTCACAATCGAACGCGCATCCGCCGCCAACCTGCCGGAAATTCTGACGGTTCTTTCGGCGGCGGATTTACCGCACGAAGGCGTGCAGGAACATCTGAATGGCTTTCTGATCGCACTGAGCGGCGGAGGGGAGCTTGTCGGTTGTGTAGGCTTAGAGCGGTACGGGGAGCTTGGACTGTTGCGCTCTGCCGCTGTTTCGCCGGAACAACAAGGGCAGGGAATTGGTTCCAAGCTCGTCCAGCAATTGCTGGAAACTTCCGCGCGTGCCGGAGTCAAGGAAGTGGTTTTGCTGACTACAACGGCCAAGGATTACTTTCAAACCAGATTCGGTTTTTACCCAGCAAATCGTTCGGATTACCAAACGCGTCTGGCCGCTTCGCCGGAATGGAATCTACCACGCTGCTCCTCCGCAGTGTTGATGGCGCTTATGGTTAAACCACCTTTCAAGCCAACTCATTAAGGAGACAACTTATGAAACGACAATCTTTTCCGGCAATGGTGTTCGCCATTGCCTTGCTACTGGTGTGCGCCTGGATGCTGAGAAGCACATTTGCTCAGAGCGA
>CAZXHW010000791.1:0-3982 GCA_964639915.1 uncultured Heliomicrobium sp. | reverse complement strand
GTTCTGGAATCTGTTTGGACAAACGAAGAGCGCGGTTCCGCCGCCGTTGAAACCATTGCAGGCGACGCAAAAACCGAAGTTACAGAAGAGTTGCTGGTCGAATGTGAACGCGAAGGCTATTTGACGCGAAAATCCGGCGGGGAAATCAGCTTGACGCCATTGGGCCGCCAAACCGCCGGAGACATCATTCGCCGTCATCGTTTGGCAGAGCGCTTGGTCGTTGACGTTCTCGGGATGACTCTGGAAGAAAGCGAAGCCGACGCCTGCGAATTTGAACACTTTCTGGCACGAGGCGTAACCAACGCAATTTGCACGCTGCTTGGCCATCCGCGATTTTGTCCTCACAACCATCCGATTCCCGAAGGCGATTGCTGCCGCCAGGTTGAAGACCACATTAACTCTCTTGTGACTTCGATTGATCGGCTGGAAGTTGGTGAACAGGCGCAAGTTGCTTACGTTAGTGCAGCCAATTTTCCGCGCATCCGCAAACTTTCCTCGTTTGGCATCACGCCCGGAGTTCCGATTAAAGTTCAGCAAAAATTCCCAAGTTTTGTTATTCAATGCGACGAAACCCAAATCGCGCTGGAAAATGACATTGCACGCGACATTTATGTCTGGCGGAAAAACGACTCCCAGTAGTCCGCGAAAGCCGCGAACTTTTGCTCCGCAGGCGTCGTTAGCGGGAATGCCAGAAGACCTGTAACAGACCAAACCGGAGGAAAAATTATGGGAGCGGAATTCATCGCAGCAATGAGCGATAGTGGAGGGATGTCTTTCACCTTCGATCACGATGTCACACGCCAAGTTGTCGGCGATATTGAAAGCCTCCGCGCAAAACTTGCCGACGCACTGGAAGAAACCGGCTACCGTGTTCTAAATGAAACTCCCTTGCAGGCTCGGCGTAGCGCCAAAAGCTCAGCCCAATCCGGTTGCTCGCAAAACATTCTGGATTACCAAACCACCTTGGAAGTCGGCCTGAAATCCACAGGCGCGAATTCCACTCGCGTGACATTCGCTTACACCGTCAAAGGCGTCTATTCCGGCTATATGACAAAGGGCGATCGCAATACGCTGACGCGTGAAGCAGAAGCAATTATTGCAACGGCTTTGGCCCGCACTGCCGTCGCTCACTGCTCCGCTTGCGGAGCAGATACCGCCGGTAGTTCGCGCTTTTGTCGCCAATGCGGCGCGCCGCTCAGCGTAGCCATACCGGCAGAAACCGAAGTGGTGCGCCTGACTTCAAACGCGAATGCGAGTCAAAAAACCATTGGCACCGGATTGCTGTTTTTCCTGATGATGGCAGCGTTGCTGGCGGCGGTCTTCCTGGTTGGAAGCGACGATCCAATCAGGCAGGCAAAGCTGGTTAGGGTGATGGGAACACTTTCGGCAGCTTTAGGCACAGCAGGAATGTTGCTGGTTCTTTGGGGCTGGTTCAAACTTCGCCAGATGATCAACCGGCCAATTGTACAGGACGCGCTGCCAGTGCCTCGCCGAAAAACTATCGAAGGCATCCTTGTGCCGGACACCAATGAACTGCCGCCCGCTTCGATTCAACATCCAGTAACGGAAGCGACAACGGATTTATTGCCGCACGAAATCAAGCGCGCGAGCTAAAGAGTGGACAAACGAAAGGGGCGAGCATTCACAGCTCGCCCCTTTCGTTTGTCTCTATTTGCAAACTGAGTTTATGCGCTCGGTTTGGCAAATTTTGAGTCTTCAATTTTGACGTTAGTTTTAACTTCAGTCATTTTGATCACAAAGCTGAACTGAGGGTTCGTGATCTTCATCGTCATCGGAATTTTGACGCCCTCAACATCCTTGTAATCTTCGTAGTAGGTTTCGGTCGCCATGATTCCCTGCTCAGTTTCCCGTTCGCTGTCACGGCGAACGATCAGACCAGTTTTCGTATCGAAATAGATTTTGTCAGGTTTACCTTCGCTCGGAGTCGCCAGGACAACATAAGCTTCAGAATCCCCAACCTTTTCTTTGCCTTTCACTTCCAATTTCGAAAAATTCTTCTTGTAGTTAAGTTCCGCATGGAAGTCAGCCTCGCGCTTCATTGCGGCCAATTCCCCTCCAGCCAGCTCACGCAATCCGCTCATCGGATTGGCTTCCCAGGCAGTTTTGCCATCAAAAATCTGCTGCACTTTTCCGAAACCTGCAATTTCCGTGACGGTCGCAGATTTGTTCGGAGCCTGGGTATACGCTTCAACCGTTCCCGACATGCCCATTGCGGGCATCTCAAAAGTGCCTTTCATAAAGCGAGACGTGACCTTTTCGTTGGCTTCTTTGCCGCCTATCGCTTTGACGTATTTGTCCAGAATTTCGTCAGATGAAGGCAAGGCAGTCGCAGCCGGTTTTGCATCGGCTTTCGGAGGGTCGGCTTTCTTTTCTTGAGCCGCAACTGTCAAAGCCGCCACCAGCATAAGAGCAGTCATCAATACAATTTTCTTCATGGAGTCATCCTTTCTGATTTGTGAAGCTATTTGCTCCACATTTTATATTGCAATCAAGCGTCATTTTACTGAACGCTCGCGTTGTCGCGATTGAGCCAATCGTTCAATCGCTGTTTCAAGTTGTGCGTCACGTCCAGCAAGCAAGCTGGCGCGATTCCATTTCACTTCAACAGTCGGTATTACGCCACGCCCTTCAATCAACACACCCTTTGGCGTTTTGAAATCGGCAATGGCGAATTGAAAAAGAGCGCCGGTCGGAAGTTTTTGAAAGTACGACGGCAAGCAAGCTCCGGCACTGGTTTCGCCAACGACGATTGCGCGTCCCATTTCCTGCATTCCGCTGGAAAAAACTTCGCTGGTTGAAGCGCTTAAGCCATCAATCAAAATTGCCACCGGTCCAGTGTAGGCATTCTGCTGCGGGAAAACCGCGAATTTCAACTCGCTCGTCCGCATCTTCATCGTTCCCAAGTACCCGCCTTTGTCTGAAATCCGGTTGGCAATGCCGGTCGCAATGCCTGCAACGCCGCCCGGATTGCCGCGAAGATCGAAAATAATTCCATCAGCGTCTCGAAGCTCGGTCAGTGCAATGCGAACTTTGTCGGAAATGGGCGTCGTGAAAATGTTGAAACGAATGTAGCCTATATTCCCTGCCAGCCGCCTCGATTCAAACTCTGTGTATTGCGGTGGGAAATTCCCCAGCCGAGGCGATAACTCGCCTTTCAACTTCGCGCGGGTAACGGTAGCTGTGTGAGGTTGATTTTTGCCGTCCAGGTAAATCACGGTAACGGTCGAACCTGGTTCGCCGTTGATTTCGCGCATTATGCGACGAGTCATCTGCAATTTTCGTATCGCTTCGCTTTGCGCGGCTTTGGCGAGGGGCGCAATCAAAGTGTCAACCGCCTTTTCGCCGACTTGCTTGACCGTGAACCCAATGCGCAAACCGGCAGCTTCAGCCGCTGATCCTGGTTCGATTCGGACAATGACTGGCGCTCCATCAATCATTCGCAGGTCAATTCCAATCCCTCCGGTTGGAGGCTCGGCGACATCATCGGCAATGACAGCTTCCGGAGGAATGATGTTGAAATGCGACTGATGAAGTTCGCCCAGCATCTGTTGCAGCAAACGGTACAATTCGGCGTCGGAATTCAGCTCAGCCACTTTTGGCTGATATTGCTGGCGAATTTTATCCCAGTCCAATCCACCAAGCGTCGGATCGAAATGTTTTTCCTTCACCGTTTTCCAAACGATGTCGAAAGTTTGCTGCCGAACGTCGTTGGACCTTTCAGTTCCTGAAAGAGCGCCAACTACCGGCTGCGGAGCCGGATTCTGCGCCCAAACGTTCGTCGCCAACATCAAGACAAAGAGCGCCTCAAGAAACAGCTTTTTCATTTTAATTTTCCGATTCGGTGTCATTTTGAGATTTTTGAGCTTCGCGGAAACCGCGCGCAGCGATTGTACAGTACGCCGCCCGGCAAGAAGCGGTTCTGGAAAGTTGTTGTTTATCAAACTCGTTGATTTAGCCTGCA
>CAZXHW010000790.1:0-3986 GCA_964639915.1 uncultured Heliomicrobium sp. | reverse complement strand
ATGTCGGCACGCTTGATGGGCGGTTGGCCGCTTTGGATGCGGCGACGGGCAAGCCTGTCTGGGATGTTGTGACCGTTGATCAAACCAAGTCGTACACGATCACCGCGGCTCCGCGCGTGGTCAAAGGCAAAGTGCTGATTGGCAATGGCGGCGGCGAGTACGGCATGCGCGGATACTTTTCGGCTTACGATACGGCGACGGGCAAACTGGCTTGGCGGTTTTACACCGTGCCCGGCGATCCGAAAGAAGTTGTTCCTGCAGCAATGAAACCCGCGATGGAAAAAGCCGCCAAAACCTGGAACGGTGAATGGTGGAAAGTCGGCGGCGGCGGAACCGTCTGGGATTCAATGGCTTACGACCCAGAGCTTGACCTGCTGTACGTTGGCGTAGGCAATGGCTCGCCGTGGAATCAGCACGTTCGCAGTCCCGGCGGAGGCGACAATTTGTATTTGTCTTCAATCTTGGCGGTCAAACCTGACACCGGGGCTTTGGTCTGGCATTACCAGACAACTCCGGGCGACACGTGGGATTTCACCGCGACGCAGCACATTGTCCTGGCCGATCTGGCAATCGGCGGGCAACAGCGCAAAGTTCTGATGCAGGCTCCGAAAAACGGGTTCTTTTATGTGCTGGATCGTGCGACGGGCGAACTGATTTCCGCCGAACCCTACGTGACCGTCACTTGGGCAAAAAGCATAGACAAAAAGACCGGACGTCCGATTGAAGCTGACGGCGTTCGTTACAAAGACAAGCCGATTGGCATGCAGCCTGGCCCGCTCGGTGGTCACAACTGGCAACCGATGTCGTTCAATCCGCAAACCGGATTGGTGTACATTCCGGCGCAGGAAACGATGTTCGGCTACGGCCAGGAAGCCGGTTTCAAATACAGGGATCGCGGCTGGAACACGGGCGTGGATTTCGCCATCGTAAAAGATATGCCGGCGGCTATACCGACCGGGCATTTGCTGGCTTGGGACCCTGTAGCGCAAAAAGAACGCTGGCGCGCTCCATACGTCGTGATGTGGAATGGTGGAACGCTGACTACTGCAGGCAATCTGGTTTTTCAAGGAACTGCGGACGGGCGTTTTGTGGCGTACAGCGCCGACAAAGGCACGAAACTGTGGCAAGTCAGCGTTGGTACGGGCGTCATCGCTTCGCCAGTAACGTATGAAATTGACGGCACGCAATACGTTTCGATTATGGCTGGCTGGGGCGGAGCGTTTGCGTTGACCGGAGGCAACTTGGGCTTGCCCGCAACGCCAGGCCGATTGCTGACTTTTGCGTTGAATGGAAAGCAACAGCTTCCGGTTCTAGCGGCAACGCAATCTACGCCTCCCGCAGCGATTGAATTGAACGCTTCAGTAGAAATGCTGGCAAAAGGCGGAGATTTGTTTGCTCGGAACTGCGCTGTTTGCCATGGCATCGCGGCTTTTGGCGGAGGCGGCGTCCTGCCAGATTTGCGGTATTCCAGCCCGGCGACGTTTACCAGCTTTCAGAAGATTGTTTTGGACGGAGCGCTGATCAATGAAGGCATGCCTTCATTCAAACATTCGATGAATGCCGAGGATGTGCAGGCAATCCGCGCTTATGTCATCAGCCGCAGGAATGAGCTGACGAAGAAGTAACAGGCCTCAGTCACGTGGCTTCACGTTTCCGTTGATGTATTTGATGATGTCTTCGGTGGAAGCGCCGGGCAGGAAGACTTCGCTGACGCCGACTGCTTTCAGTTTCGGAATGTCGTCGTCGGGGATGATGCCGCCGCCGAACAGCAGCACGTCGTCCATTCCTTTTTCCTTCATCAGCTCCAAAACGCGCGGAAAGATAGTCATGTGCGCGCCGGATAAAATGGACAGGCCGACGATATCCACGTCTTCTTGAAGCGCGGCGTTGACGATTTGGTCGGGCGTCTGGCGCAAACCGGTGTAGATGACTTCCATTCCGGCATCGCGCAAAGCGCGAGCGATGACTTTGACGCCGCGGTCATGACCGTCCAGACCGGGTTTGGCAAGCAAGACTCTGATTTTTGTTTCTGGCATAAAGTTGATTTCGTGAAGGGCAAATTATTGTGTTTGGATTCGTTGACAGCGCGGATATTAACAACTTGCCTTGCATCTCGTAAATCTCGCAACGAACCTTGTCCAAGTTAATTCACCAGCCGATTTTTCGCTTGCGACTGTGCGCGGCTCAGGGCTATAGTCAGCCGCGTTTTAACGCCCTGTAAGTCTTTTAATCAGCGTCCCTTTTTCACATCAAATATAAGAAGTTCTGAGTGAGGTTCTAACGATGCGTGCCAAGTTTTCTCTCCGCACTCGCAGCATCAAATTGATTTTGACTGTTTTGCTCGCCACCGTTGTTGGCGGAGCTGCATTCATCGCTCTGCAATTTGGTCAAACCGCTGTTGCATCCAACTCCACGACCACTGGGAATGCCTCTGTCGTCAGCGTGAATGCTGCCAGCTTTGCAGGGCCGTTAGCTCCGGGGTCCATCGCGGCTGCATTTGGCACGAATCTGGCAACGCGGCTGGAATCGGCGCAAGCGTTACCTTTGCCAACCAACTTGGCCGGCACTTCTGTTCGAATCGTTGACAGTCGTAACGTCGAATTTGCCGCTCAACTGTTTTTCGTTTCTCCCGGACAAATCAACTATTTGATCCCAGAACAAGCTGCAGTCGGTGCGGCGCAAGTTGTTATCACAGCAGGCAATGGCGAAGTTTCGCGTGGAGAGTTGCAAGTGATGAGTGCGTCTCCGGCAATCTTCACGGTTTCGTATACCGGAAAAGGTCTGCCGGTTGCGCTGACGACGTTTGACGGTGCGGTTTACGACGGCGTCGCCAACGCCGATGGTTCGGCGCGATTGGTGAATCCAGGAAGTTCATGGCGGCCAAATTATCTGCTGCTTTTCGGAACGGGACTCAGAAACGTGAATGGGTTGAAAGTTCGCATTGGCGCAACGGAAATCACGCCGATGTACGTGGGCGCGCAAGGCTCGTTCGCAGGTTTGGACCAGATCAATCTGATGCTTCCGACGAACATGCCCGGAGGCACAACGGACATTACGTTGATTGCGCAAGGCCAAGCCAGCAACACGGTGCAATTGAAAATGGCGGGCGAAGCGGTTCCTTCGCAAAACTCGCTGACCGAAGACGATGTGCGAAAAATCGTATCGCAAGCCGTTGGCCGCGCGCAGCAAATTGGGTTGCCGATCACGGTTGCTGTCACTGATAAAGAAGGCACGGTGCTGGGCGTGTTCAAAATGAACGGCGCGCGCAGCGACATCAAAATCGGTTCGACCAATCTGCAAACCGGAGCGCCCGGCAAGCCCGCCGATGCTGATGGATTGAATGAATTCGTCGTCCCCTTGAAAAATCCTGACGGCAGTTTTGTGGCTCCGCCCGGTGCGTTGCGCGATGGGGCTGCATTGGCCGCAATTTCCAAAGCAGGCACAACTTCCTTTTTCAGCACACAGGGCAACGCGTTCACCACGCGCACGGCCAGTTTCATCATTCAGGAACACATTCCGCCAAAGATCGCGTTTACTCCTGGCGGTCCGCTGTTCGGTGTGCAGTTTTCCCAGCTTCCATGTTCCGACGTAAAAATGCCGAATCTGCCTTTGGGTTTGTCTGGCGATCCGGGAAGCGCGCCTATTTATAAAAATGGTATAGCGGCGGGTGGCGTGGGCATTGAAGGAGACGGGGTGTATTCCGTTGATTTGGATGCTTCCGATCAGGACCAATCGCCGGAAGAGATTATCGCCGTTGCGGCGACGCTTGGATTTGAAGCGCCCGCAGCGATTCGCGGCGATCAAATAGTTGTGGATGGTGTTCGTTTGCCATATGTGAATGCAGCTCAAACCGGCGGCTCGGCTCCGGCTTTTGGCAGTTTGCCGGGTGCAGTCTTAGCGGATTTTCCGATTCGCGCGGCGGCGGCTTCCAAATTTTCGCCGCTCACGTTGGGAGGCATTCCGGGCAGAATTGATGCGCGTTTTTT
>CAZXHW010000789.1:0-4001 GCA_964639915.1 uncultured Heliomicrobium sp. | reverse complement strand
GCCAAACAGAAATCGTTTTCGGTTAAACGCGATGTACGAAGCCAAGCCTTTCCACAGAAGAAATAGCACCTGCGTGTTTCGATACTCTTTGGCGATACAGGCTCGGCTTAGCTCAACGGAATCTTCCAGAACTTCCAGCGGCAATCGCGATAGATCAAATTCCGTAGCAGAATAAAATCCTCTCGCCGCCGCAGCCATCGCACCGGTCTGCAACCTGTAAGTGCCAACGACCTTCCCTGTTGCTGCTTCGATCACTATCAGATGGTGACAAGCCAGGTCGTATTCATCCACGTCACGACCGGTTTGAAAAGAGGATTCCAGCCCTTCGCCCAACTCCAGGTTGAAGACTTCAAACCGCAACCGCAGCACTTCGTCCACTTCTTCAGGGCTGCTTGCAAACCGCATCAGGTACTTGCCTTCGCGAAGTTCGCTTGGCGGCAGACTATCGCGAAAACGTGGATATACGTCCTTGTCGAGTGCAGGCAAAGTCTCTGCAAGCATGAATTTACCTCATCTTGAATAAGTTTGTGACATCAGGCTTACAGCGTCTTTCAACTTATCGGTGATTCAATCCAGCGAAGTGTAGCTGCAAGCTAAACAGCCCTGAAGTTTATGTTGCATTTGATCGCCATTCCTCCAAAGAACGGCGCTCAGCGGTTTGGATTAACAGCTTTATATGCTTTAAGCCTCCGCCTCTATTCCCTGCCGGATGCTGCACCAAAAGAATTCTTTTGGTTTTTGCGGATGGAATAACTGTCAGGGACTTTCGGATAAAGACGTCGGCAATCAAATGGTGGAAGCCAAATTGGCTGCTGGAACAACAAAACTAGATTGATTGAGCTTATGAGGACAGCAACGAAAACAGCACATAACCATACGCATGACCAGAACCGCTTTGCGGTGATTCCGGTTGCAGAGCGACTGAACGCCGACACAACTCTAGCGGGACGCGGAGTAACCATCGCTATTTTGGATTCGGGGTTTTATCCGCATCCGGATCTGGTTGAACCGCGCAATCGAATCATCGCGTTTCATGACGTGGCGAATCCGAAAGCGAAACTTGACGCCAGCATCCCGCCACAAAGCTGGGATTGGCACGGCACGCAAACTTCTGTGACAGCGGCAGGCAATGGCTTTTTGTCGAATGGCGTTTATTTCGGCTTGGCTTCGGAAGCAAAAGTCGCATTGGTCAAAGTCAGCGATGGTGGACACATCAGCGATGAAAACATTGTTCGCGGATTGGAATGGGTGATCGCCAATAAAGACCGCTACAACATTCGCGTCGTCAGTATGTCTTTGGGAGGCGATGCAGACATTTCGTTTCGCGAAAGCATCGTTGACGAAATTGCCGAACGAGCTGTTCGTGAAGGTTTGACGCTGGTTGTCGCAGCCGGAAACGCTGGTTGCACTGACGACCATCGCCCGATCCCACCTGCAAACTCGCCTTCGGTGATTACGGTTGGCGGATACAACGACAACAACGAATTGGGCCGGAGTGAAGTTGGTCCGTACTGCTCCAGCTTTGGCCCTACGGTGGATGGAATTATCAAACCGGAAATTGTGGCTCCGGCAATTTGGGTGGCCGCGCCGATTTTGCCGGAAACGGATTCTTACCGGCGAGCCGAAGCGCTTTCGGTTATCGCCGCTGCGCCGAATTATCAATTGCAAAAGCTGGTTGGTGAGTTATGGCGCGAAGCCGAATGGCCATTATCAATGGCCGCAGCTTCACCCACCGAAATTCGTGAGATGGCCGAAGCTGGTTTGCGCGAAAGCAAGATTGTCGCGACTCACTATCAACATGTTGATGGGACCTCGTTTGCTGCGCCGATTGTGGCTTCAGTTATTGCGCAAATGCTGGAAGCAAATCCTAAGCTGACTCCGGCGGCAATCAAAAACATTCTGGTTGCCACGGCTGACCGGTCGGCAAATCTGTCGCTGCATCAACAAGGGTACGGCGTGTTGAATGCTCGCCGGGCTGCCGAAGTCGCAGCGAACGAAATGCACACACACGAAGAATGCGACTTCAATGCGCCGCGCATTGAACGGGGAAAATTGGTGTTTTGGTATCACAACGATTCAGCAAGGAGCGTTTCGCTGGCAGGAGAGTTCAATGGCTGGAATCCGCAAACCACGTTTTTTGCCCAACATCAAAGCGGCATGTGGCAGACAGAAATCGAGCTGCTGTCGGCTGGAAGTTATGAATACAAGCTGGTGGTTGACGGTCAATGGCTGGACGATCCAAGCAATGGCTTGAAAGTGCCTGACAACCACGGTGGCTTTAACTCCGTGCTCCACATAACCGAATAACTTCCAAATGGAGGGAATAAAATGGGATGTTTCAACCCTTATCTAGTAGACGAGATCGTTACGCAAACTGATGAAAACAGAGACGATAACCTGTTTGGACTGATCGGTAACTCGTCAATTTATCGAACGGAGCTTTACGGATTTGAAATCACGATGTCGGGCAAGTTGGTACTGCCTGAGTTACACCCAAATCCGGAACAGGAAAAGCAACTGGCGACTTTATGATCAATGCGCTGAAAAACCATTGGCCTGAATATCTGATGGAGGCCACCGAACTGGGAATCTTCATGATGTCGGCGTGCTTCTTTGGCGTGCTGCTGGAATATCCAGACTCGCCAGTTCATCAGGCGATTGGCGATCCATTTTTGCGGCGCGTTTTGATGGGGCTGGCGATGGGCCTGACTTCCGTCGGCATTGTGTATTCGCCGCTGGGCAAACGGTCAGGCGCGCACTTCAATCCGTCGGTGACGCTGACGTTCTGGCGACTGGGCAAGATCAAACAATGGGATGCAGCATTTTACATACTGGCGCAATTCGTCGGTGGAATTTTGGGAGTGCTGATTTCTTCGCTGATTTTGCAGAGCACCTTGAGCGCGCCAACGGTCAATTACGTCGCAACGTTGCCAGGCAATTTTGGACTTGGAGCCGCATTCCTGGCGGAAGTTGGGATTTCATTTTTACTGATGACCGTCGTGCTGAATGTGAGTAACAGAATGAATCTGGCCAGGTACACGGGCTTATTTGCTGGCAGCCTGGTCGTTACTTACATCAGCCTGGAAGCTCCGATTTCCGGGATGAGCATGAACCCGGCACGCACTTTTGGATCAGCGGTTTCGGCCCAAACCTGGAATGCTCTTTGGATTTACTTCACTGCTCCGCCGCTGGGAATGCTGCTGGCAGCGGAAACCTATCTGCGGCTGAAAGGCATCGGCAATGTGCTGTGCGCCAAGCTGCATCATCACAACAACGAACGTTGCATCTTCAAATGCAACTTCGGCAATTGCTCGCAAGAATCTATTTAATTCGCCAGTAACCAAAAAGGTTGCGGCATTACATCAACCAAATAACTCTGGAGGGAGAAAACCAAATGTTAAAACGCACGATATTTTTGAGCTTGTTCGCTCTAGCCGCTTTTTCTGTCGCCGCACTGGCGCAGGATCACAAGATGGGCAAGAGCACGAAATTCACAGTTCGTATTGAAAATGTTTCCAACGCCGATGGTCAGGTCGCCAAAGACGGAACCAAGTGGCCTTTTGCGCTATCGCCCGGTCTGTGGGTGCTACACAAACGCGAAGTGCGTTTGTATCGCGAAGGCATTCGCGCCAATGGCGGCCTGGAACCGCTGGCCGAAACCGGAAACCCCGGCGAATTGGTCAAAAATCTGGAAGCGCGCGGGCACAACGAAGCCGATGGAATCATGCTGCACGGCGTATTTAATACTCCAGCGAATAGCAACGGGCCGGGTCCAATTGGCCCTGGTGGAGCTTATGAATTCAGCTTCAACGCCGAACCCGGAATGCGGTTGTCACTGTTGACAATGTTTGGTCAATCGAACGACTGGTTTTACGCGCCGAAACGCCAGGGCATTGATCTGTTCAACAACGGCAAACCTTTGAGCGGTGACATCACCAACGAATTTATGCTGTTTGACGCGGGAACCGAGAAGGACGAAGAACCAGGCGTTGGCCCCAACC
>CAZXHW010000788.1:0-4007 GCA_964639915.1 uncultured Heliomicrobium sp. | reverse complement strand
GTGCGCAGCAGCTTGATCGAAGACTGAAACCGCCAAACTAAAGTCAGACCGAACTACACGATTAATTTGACGCTGCTGCTGTCCACTGACTACTGTCTACCTCGACAATCTCAAACTCCAAAAAGGAACCCAAAACCATGATCGAAGTAAACGAATCACCGCTCGTAAACCGTCGTGACTTTATCAAACAGATTGGGCAATCGGCTGCTGTGGGTATCGCCGCTACGGCTGGCGATACCTTGGCGAATGCTGCGGCTAAACAGGTTTTCAAAATCTCGTTGGCCGAGTGGTCGCTGCATAAAGCGCTCTTCAAAAAAGAACTCGATAACCTGGATTTTGCTAAAACCGCGAAACAGGATTTTGGCATTAGCGCCATTGAATTTGTCAATCAGTTCTTCAAAGACAAAGCGAAAGACATGGCTTATCTGAAAGAACTGAACAAACGCGCCAAGGATTATGGAGTCGAACATCGTTTGATTATGTGCGATGGCGAAGGCGCGCTGGGCGATCCAGATGCCGCCAAGCGGACGCAAGCTGTAGAGAATCATTACCGCTGGGTGGAAGCGGCAAAGTTTCTGGGCTGCAAGATCATTCGCGTCAATGCCCAAAGCAAAGGTAGTTACGAAGAGCAGCAGAAACTGGCGGCTGACGGATTGCGGCGGCTGAGCGAGTTTGGCGCAAAGCATAGAATTTACGTTGTCGTCGAAAATCACGGCGGATTGTCTTCAAACGGTCAATGGCTGACGGGCGTCATGAAAATGGTTGGCCATCCATATTGCGGAACGCTGCCGGATTTCGGAAATTTCCGCGTCAGCCAAACTGAAGAGTACGACCGGTATAAAGGTGTCTCAGAGTTGATGCCCTTTGCCAAGGCGGTCAGTGCCAAAACGCACGACTTCGACGAGCGCGGTGAAGAAACCCATACGGATTATCACAAGATGATGAAGATCGTTCTGGATGCCGGGTATCGTGGCTTTGTCGGGATTGAATACGAAGGCGAAAAGATGAGCGAAGCAGATGGGATCAAAGCGACCAAGAAATTGCTTGAGCGCGTTCATACGGAATTGTCGAAGAATGTAAAATAAAGGCTGGCGGGATTTAGGTTATCAACCGTTCAAGCGCCAGACGGCGCTTGAACGGTTGACTTCTTTTTATTGGCCTGTGGACGAAGAAGTTGCTTGCGATTGAGGCTTAACCACAGAGTAGGTGTACCAGCCGATCATCATTTCTTCCCACGTTTGATCCCCCCAGCGAATATCTTTGGTCGGATCCGGGTTGTATTTGTTCTTGGTCGAATTATCGAAGTAGGCAACGCAATCCAGCCGCGTGCCCTTTGGCAACACAAGTTTACCCTTCGGAATGTAGGTCAACTGCCAGTTGAAATCATACTTCGGAACGTTCAGTAGAATTTCCGATCGGCCATCTGGGTAAACAGCCGTGTAGGTGAATGCTTTACCACGAACATGCATGTGCGGCATGAACGAACTGATTTCGACATCGTCTTTGAACGTAAATGAAGCTTTGACCTCATGGTTGTCATTGCCAGCCGGAATCATAAACCGGGTATTGATTGCGTTACCGGTTTGAACCAGCTTTTGGCCAGGTTGTTTCGCAAACACGAAGCCAATCTTGGTGCGGTCTTTGCTGACCTGGCCGTTGGTCGTGTAATGCATTTGGAAAACGATGTTTGATCCTTTCGGGATCAAGCGAGCCGTGCCTGGCGCAAAAACAATGCCGGTTTTGTTCGGAGTAATTCCGCCCAGATGAACCCGGCCACGGCGAAGGTCGCCTTCACCTCCAGCGGAAGTATCTTTCACCGAAGGATCTTGAGCGTAGGCGATGACGTGATGGACGACAGCGCGATTGCCCGGACGAATTTCCATGGCCTGAATCCATTTGTCTTCTTTGAAGTTCGTCGGCATCGAATAGTACAGATAGGGAATCGTACCGTCTGCCGGGACTGTGTATTCTTCAGGCATTTCAACCACAGCGTCCGGTTCACCTATCGTCCAACCTTGAGCAAACTTGGGTGCAGCAGGCAAATCTTTGTCATCACCTTTTGGCGCTCCGGCGGCAACCCAGGCAGTAATGGTGTCAATTTCCTGCTGAGACAGACGCGGATCATTTGCCCATTCGCCGTGTTTCGGATCAGCAGACCAGGGAGGCATCGTTCGCTGACTGACCTGCTCGCGCATGGACTTGGCCCACGGACGCGCTTCCTGGTAAGTCATCAAAGACATCGGAGCGATTTCGCCAGGGCGATGGCACTCAGCACAATTCTTGTAAATGATTGGCGCAATATCTTTGGTGAAGGTGACCGCAGCGCTGTTAGATTTACCAGCAGCAAGTCCGAAGGAAACAGCCGCAAAGATGCCCAAGCACAATAGGCTGAGCCGGAATGGACGTGATTTCATGTTTTCTCTCCTATGGAAGCAAGCCATTTGACAGGGAAGGAAGCTAACTCAACTTACCGAGCGGTAAGCTTACGCCTGAGCAAGGAAGCGGTCAACAAAAACACTGCATCGGAAACACTTCGGATTATTCTTTTGAAAGCAGCGGTTCCAACGTGCGCCAGACTGTTTCAGTCATCAGCTTTTCGCCTTCAGCGTTAGGGTGAATGCCATCTGGCTGATTGAATTTTGAAATACCGCCAATGCCGATTAGCACAAAAGGAATGAAAGGCGTCTTATATTGTTTGGCCAGATCCTGAAAAGCCTGCCGGAATTCACGAGTGTAATCCGCTCCGAAATTTGGCGGCGCTTCCATCCCGGCCAGCAGCACGATGACGCCAGCAGCTTGGGCGCGCTGGATTACCTGCTCAAGATTCTTTTTCATCTCAGCCACAGGCAAGCCACGCAATCCATCATTGCCGCCCAATTCCAAAACCAAAAATTTGACATTGCCGGATTGCAGCGCCCAATCAATTCTTCGCGCTCCGCCTGCCGATGTATCACCGGAAACTCCTGCATTGACTACACGATAGCGGTAACCATTTTCTTCCAGCTTGCGCTGTAACAATGTCGTGTATGACTGGTCCTGGCTCAAACCGTATCCGGCAGTCAGGCTGTCTCCGAATGCCACGATGGTTGGCAAAGTTTCGTTTGTTGTGGAAATTGTCGCCGGAGCAGGCGTGCTCAGGCGTCCTGTTGAGGCCGACGGCTCAGTTGGTTTTGCCGCTTGCTGGCAGCCGATTGGAATCATTGCCAGCAAAGCAATTGCCGTCGCCATAGAAAAACGCGATTTGAAATTGAGAAAATGAAAAGGCATATTCTTTAACGGTGATTGGTTATTGGTAGTTAGTGGTTGGATATTCATCAAACTTGTTCCATTCTGTTTCAACGGCAATCTTAAGCCCGACCAGCGACGGCCGACAACTAACCGCCAAAAACGAACCAACAACAATCTGTTTATGATTCAACTTTCAAACGTTTCCAAAGTCGTCACCAGCGGCACCGAACAACTCACCATTCTTCATTCGCTGGATCTTGCAATCCCACACGGGCAATTTGTTTCGGTCATTGGGCCTTCAGGGAGTGGCAAATCTACTCTGCTGGGATTGATCGCCGGACTTGATTCTCCGACCACCGGCAGCATACGGCTTGATGGCCATGACATTACACAAATGAACGAAGATGAATTAGCAGAATTGCGCGGAGGATTGGTGGGTTTTATCTTCCAGTCGTTTCATTTGATTCCGTCGCTGACAGCGTACGAAAACATTCTGACGCCAATGGAAATTATGGGCGCCAGCAAAGCGCGCGAGAAAGCCCAGGCTTTGCTGGATGATGTCGGTTTGCACGATCGTGGGCACCACTATCCTTCACAGCTTTCCGGCGGTGAACAGCAGCGAGTCGCAATTGCACGCGCTTTTGCCAATGCTCCGAATATTTTGTTGGCCGATGAACCCACCGGTAATCTGGATTCAAAAAATGGCAGTCATATTTTTGAGTTGTTGCTGAAACTCAATCGCGAGCGGCAGACAACATTGCTATTGGTTACGCATGACC
>CAZXHW010000787.1:0-4011 GCA_964639915.1 uncultured Heliomicrobium sp. | reverse complement strand
ATCAAGCGCGACCGTGAAGTTGCCAATGTTGAAAACGCGGCTCGCGTCATTCCCCGAAACCGTCAGCAAATTTGCCCCTGGCCCATCAATAGTCAAGTGCTTGCTGATGGAAAGTTCGCCGCTGGTCAGCGTGATCGTGCCGGTGACGGAAAAGTTGATCATATCGCCCGACGCCGCCTTCGCAATTGCATCGCGCAAACGGCAGTTCGTCGCATGAGGGCAATTCGCCGCATTGGCTGCCCCATCCGCCAGACTGGTCACCGTGACAATGCCTGACTCGTGCGCGCCGATGTCCACGGCGCTGCCCACTTGGCGGTTGAAGCCTGCGCCACGCTGATCTGTGGCCAGGTTGAAACCTATATTGTTGTTAGCGCAGGTATTGGTCAGCACGCAGTTATTCCCGGCATTGAGCGCCGGACTGCTTGGCAGCAACGCGTGGGTTTGCGTTGGCCCACCGTAATTCCCAAGCGGAGCGAGCAGCGGGTTGATGGGCGAAGCAGGAGTGCCGATCAGATCGCCGGTCGTTGGCGTGATGGTCGCGCCGAAATTATTGCCGATCAGGTTGTTGCCCAGTGAAGTGAAGGACATCGAATTAAAGGTACGTACATCTGGATTTCCAGTGGAACTGGTATTCCCTGCGATAAGAGTGTTTCGGACATTCACAGTTGAGTTGCTCGAAATGTATATGCCACCGCCCCCAATATCGGCAGAATTGTCGGAGATCGTGCTATTGATGATGGTCGCGGGGCCCAGAGTGGTAAAAATACCACCGCCAGTACCATTGGCAGAATTGCCGGAGATCGTGCTGTTGATGACGGTCAAGGAGCCGCCATTCACGATGCCGCCACCGTCGCCACTTCCATTGGTAGAGTTGCCGGAGACAGTACAGCCCGTGATTGTCAGGGTTGCTGACACATCGTTGAGAATCCCGCCGCCGTTGCCGGCGCCATTCGAATTGCTAGAAATCGAGCTGTTGGCCAAGGTCAAGGTGCCACTGTTGTAAATGCCAGCCCCTTGAGAGCCATCGTTTATATTCCCGTTCCTTATCGTCAACCCGCTGATCGTAGTGGTAAAGCCGGAACTGATCACGAAAATGCGGTTCGCGTTATTGCCCGAAACCGCCAACTGCGTCGCTCCTGGCCCGGTGATCGTTAGATTCTTGCTGATGGTGAGATGTCCGCTGGTAAGTGTGATCGTGCCGGTGACGGAAAAGTTGATCGTATCGCCCGACGCTGCGTCCGCAATCGCATCGCGCAGGCGGCAGTTCGCGCCCGGACAATTCGCGACGTTGGCTGCCCCATCTCCAAGGCTTGTCACCGTGATGGTAGCCATCGGCGCTGCAAGAACCGGTGCGGCGGCAGGAAGTGGGGCCAGGCGAAACGCCTCGCTTGCCGCCGAAGGGGAAAGCAGTTGCTGCAGCTTGACACTGGCTTGCTTCAGCCCTGCCTGCCCGGCAGCCCAGCCTTGCCGCTGCCAAAGTCCGAGTCCCAGGCCAAGAACCATGACGAATATCAATCCTGTTATACGAAGTTTTCTGTTCATTGCAATACTCCTTTTGCGGCGTTCGAGCGAAAACTGGCGTTAGCAGCAGAGTAAGCACACCAACGCCACCCGTCAGCCTATAGCGAACGCTTGGCCTATCTTGGTTTTGTGAGTTAACGATCAACTCACGGATGACCGAATCAGGTTTACGGTGCGAAGTATCCGGAGATATCCACGATGAGATCGGTAGTGGTGGCGGCGAAGCGTTTGAAGGCTCCGTCGCTTCCAAGCCCTACAGTGAAGTGGCGGTTGAAAACCGTGCCGCTTCGGTAGTTCGACGTTGCTACATTCGGTTGAGTCGCATCACTCGGCCAGAAGGTCAGGAAGCCGTTAGTTGCAACGTTGATCGTGGTTGCGTTGCCGACGACGGCTTTGGCAGTCGCCGGAATGCCGGTGCAGACTCCGGTTGCCGATTGTAAGTAGGTGGTACCGCCGATCATCTGCGCTCCCGGCGTGAAGCAGGCTGTTTGTCCTGCACGTGTATCTAGCAACCGGACCGGTATCGGCAGCGAGTTGAACAGCAAGCCCTGGCCGTTCGCATCATTGAGTTGCGTGCTGAAATAGCCCAGCACATCCACCACCAAATTCGTCGCTGCCGCCGTGTAGATGTTGAACTGGCCAGTTGGTGAAAGGCCTACGGTAAACGCCGCGTTCATATTGATCCCGGTTTGGTAATTCGAACTTGCAGCCAATGGCCGCGTGGCATTTGACGGAAACAACGTCAGAAACCCATTGGCTTGCGGACCGACCACTGTCGCGTTGCCGACTAGCGCCAAAGCTCCGGCAGGAATTACCACTCCATCGCACATCGTTGTGCCAAGCTGTGTCGTGGTCGAACCCGCTGCCAGCAACGCACCTGGCGTGAAGCACGCCGTCTGGCCGGCTCGTGTATCCAGCAAGCGCACCGGATGCGACAGCGGATGAAAGTACAAGCCACTCCCTGAAGGCGGCGCGTAATAGCCTGTGATGTCTACGACGACATTGGTGTTCGTGGTGACGTAAATGTTGAAGGCTCCGTCGCCTGTTCCCAGCCCGACCGTAAAGACGTTGTTGAGCACTTGATTGGAGGCAAAATTGGAATTGGCAACCAGCGGTCGCGCGACATCGCTGGGATAGAGCGTCAGAAAGCCTCCGCCGGATTCCACAGTCGTGATGTTGCCCGTCAATGCTTTGGCATTCGCGGGGATCGTCAGCCCATCACATGTCCTTCCCGCAGCCGTCTGCGTTCGCGGAATCCCGCCGGAAATCATCGCTCCCGGCGCATCGCAACCCGGCTGCCCGGCCCTGGTGTCCAGCAAGCGAACCGGATGCGCCAGTGGATAAAACTGCAAGCCGTTGCCGCCATTGCTGATCGTCAGCGTGAAGCTGGCATCCTTCGTTGCGCCACAATTGTCAGTCGCGCGAATCGTGATGGCGTGGCTGCCCACCGGAGCCGCATTGCTGATGGAAACCACGCCCGACGCACTGACTGAAATCATGCCAGTGTATGTTCCCTGTGATTGCACTGCGTAACCGGTGATGGAACCGTTGTCGGTCGCGGTGGCCGGAGAGTTGGTTGTTGAGCCGCCCGCGCTCGCCGATGCCGCCCCGTACGTCAGCGTCGGGACAGTGTTAGCCGTCACGTTGACGGTTAAATCGCCAGTACCGGTCAGGCTGCCGTCCGACACCTGGAAGCGCACCGTGCCCGGTGTCGCTGTGCAGGATGCAGTGATGACCGCTGAAATCGTTCCGCTGGAATTGGTGATCCCGGTAACTGTAATTCCCGTTGCCGTACCCCCCGCGATTTGTGTCACGGTCAGACTCCCCGCCGATGTTTGGGCATCCGCGACGGTGCCGACTTGCACTGCCGCGCCTGCCGGGCTGCCTTGTTGGCGGCTGAGGACGGCGGCGGGCGTGAAGGTTGGGGCGGTGTTAGGCGGCGCACCTATCGGCACGCGAAAGACACCGCGCCCATGCGTAAAGGCAAAAAGATACTTCGTCGAGCCGCTATTGAACGCCAAAGACTCGGTGATGACGTTGGCAAAGCCTGTATTCTCTACCGCCCAATTCGCTCCACCATCCACGGAGGAAAAAACGCCGAGATCGGTGCCGACATAAAGGCGGCTGGAGTCCGTGGGGTCCACCGCGACGCAATGCACCGGAATGTCCGGGATGTTATTCGGCGCTGTTCCATCAAGCCCAGTCCAAGTCGCGCCTGCATTCGTGCTTTTCCAGACGTGCGTGCCGCCGAAGGTGGAGTAGGTGGCATAGGCAATGTTCTTATTGGCCGGATCGAAGGTGACGCCAGAGACGAAACCGGAGCGTGGCTGGACGTTGGGCCAAACCGTGCTTGATACGGCGGAAGTGCCAACGGTAGTCCGGTGGATGTTGCCGGACGTTGTCCCGGCCAGCACATAGTTGGAGTCGGTTGAAGCAACCGCAATCGCGCTCACGTTACCAGTTAGTGCCGCGCTCGCCTGACTCCAGTTT
>CAZXHW010000786.1:0-4016 GCA_964639915.1 uncultured Heliomicrobium sp. | reverse complement strand
AACTAGTGGACATACGACGACAGCGTCAAATGCGTGTTCGTGTTGTTGATCCGCGTGTTCTGCGTGTTTGCGCTGGTCGCGGCGGAAGTGTAGTCGTTGTAAACCAACACCGACCCTGCCTTTTGATCGGCTGCTTCGGATGTTGCCGGGAGAATGCCTCCAGGGCCAACGGGCGGGCAAGTCACTGTGGCGCAAGCAGATACGACTACTGCCGGGCCTCCATTAAAGGTAACAGAGTTGCTTGTGCAAGCCTGCGTGCTCGGCAGGGTCACATCGCTGACCTGACCTCTGTAGGTGATGACAGCCGTTTGACCCGGAGCCACGGTTCCAGTGAACGACACTCCAGTTGTGGTCACAGTGCAGGTTCCTCCGACATTGGTTGTGCAGGAACCGGGAATGCCGACAAAGTTCGTGAACGTCGTCGTATCGGCGACCGTCTGATTGACGTTGCCATTGTTGGTGATGTTCAGCGTCACGGTCAGCTCATTGCCGGGTCCTGTGCAAGCCAGCGGATCACTGATAGATGCAGCGACTCGGTTGACCGTCACCTGAAACGAACAGGTGGCTGTGTTGCTGGATGCGTCGGTAGCCGTGCAAGTCACGGTCGTCACACCAACATTGAAGCTGGAGCCGGAAGGCGGCACGCAAGCTATTGTGACGCCAGGACAATTGTCCGAAGCCGTCGTCGTGAAGCTAGCGACCGCCGAAGTTCCTGTTGTTCCCAGGAAGATATTCGCCGGACAAGTGATCGCAGGCGGTTGCGTGTCGTTGACCGTCACCGTGAAGCTGCAAGTACGATTGCCGACGCTGCTGGTGCAAGTGACTGTCGTAGTGCCTTTCGGGAAGAACGAGCCGGACGGCGGCGTGCAAGTGATTGTGCCGCATCCCGCTCCTGTTGGCGGCGGATAGGTGACTACCGCTCCGCATTGGTTCGGATCGTTCGATCTCGTAATGTTGGCAGGGCAGACGATCGCAGCGCACTGTGCAACGGTCACCGTGAAGTTACAAGTTGCGCTGCGTTCCGTGGCATCCATTGCCGTGCAGGTGACAGTGGTTGTCCCCACAGGGAAGGGCGAGCCCGACGGCGGAGTGCATGAAGACGTCACACCCGGACAGTTATCGGTCGCCGTCGGCGGCGGATAACTGACGTTGACTGGATTGCCGTCTGGCGATGTAGCCGTTTGTGGCGAGGGACAAGTAATAGTCGGGTTTTGATTGTCGGAAACAAAGACAAGGAAACTACAACTAGGAGAACCCCCTGTATTGCTACAAGTGACAGTCGTTGTGCCTTTGTTAAAGGTTGATCCAGGGGGCGGTGAACAGGTAATCGTGCAATTTGCTCCAGTGGGAGCAGTGTAATTCACCACCGCCGTGCAAGCGCCAGGGGTAGTGTTGGTTGTGATGTTTGTTGGGCAGGTGATCGGGGCACAAACTGGCGCACAATTGGGTTGATTGGTGCCGCTGGAAGTAACGCTCAAAGTATAAGTGCCTGATGGGCCAGGAGGCGTCGCACCAGCCGAATACCCGTCAACAACAATATACAGTGTCGTGCCAGCGGCAATATTGCCAATCGTGACTGATTCAGCATCACCGCCAACGCCTGTGTCGTCAATGACAATAGCATCAGCCGGATTGCTGGAAACAGTATTGCAATATACGACCAGCGACAAATCCTGTGAACCGGTCGGATCCATGGTGATGGTCAAGGTGTCAGGGTTTGCCACAGGAAACTCTAATTTGTATACGACATCCGGAGCGGTGCCAGTGCCGGTGTAAACCGCACCGTGAGGCAATGAGCCAGCCGGGCCTGCTCCCGTAAATATAGTTGCGCAACTCCCCGTCATCGTCGGGTTAGTGGTATCCGCCGGCAGATCATAATTGTCTGTTGCGCCAACGGTTGTGCCGGAGTCCATATAGGGAAGCGAGCAAATCGGTGTCGCGGTCGCAGCAGTGTCACCACCTCCGGTCGTTGTGCCGGGGATATTCGGACGCGGTGGAATCACTTTGTTTTTAGGCACAAGCGATTTATTTGTCCCATCTTGTACGGCGCGCATACCAGTGCCGGCCGCGAAGTAATTGAAGAGTTTGCCTGCGGTATTCTTATTCCACAGGGTGCCTTGGTATTTACGCACAAGTGCAGCCGCTTGACGCGGCTGCGAACCGAGCACGTAGCCTACGCAGATAAGCACGGCGATGATTCGCCATTTGCTTTTCCGGAGCCATTGCCACGAACTAGAGGCGTTCTTTCCTACGATCGTTCGCATACGAATCTCCTTGGTGTTCCAAACCCGCGAAAAGAATTTCATCTACCTGATAAGGCAGAGAGTGGAGGTAAGATGAACTAGATTCCGCTGTATTGTGGATTATTTACTACTCTCGAAAGAAACACTGTCAATGTAAGGGCGTCCCTTTCGAAAACTGATGTGAAAACGAAAAGCTTACTTAACGGACGGGGCAATCACTTTTTGACACTGCTTGTGAGTTGATGCCGCTACCGAAAAACCGTGAAGTGGTTTCAATTATGAGGTTTTGACGATCACAATTTTTTACGTCGAACACAAACCTAGTGAGAAACCGTGACGTTGTGAGATTTGTGCTTTTACGGTATTTGGCTGTTAATGAGAATCAACAGCGCGGTGAATTTACAAACTCTCCTTAATAAAGGCAAGAGCTAGAAAGGAGTTAGATCAAAAATTGTGTAAATTGCAGTTTTTAGAGGCCAATACAGCCAAAATCATTCTTTGGGTAGTGGCGGGCTAATCGAATAATTCGATCTTTTTGGGATTGGGTCAGCCCTGCCTTTCCGCGTCCGGCGACGCCTTTGTTAAAACGATTGCTGCGGGTATCGGATTCCGAAGACTGGATAACCGACTCAATGCTGGGTCGCTCAGCACTCAGGCCGTAAAAATTTAACACCTTTTCGACCGTATTTGGTTTGTCAGCAATCATGTCTTCATAAGATAGCCAGTAAACCTGCACTCTTTTTTCGGTTTCTGCTCGTTGCCACGACGCCACAAACTGGAAATACCAGGGAATGACGTAATCAATCAGCAAATCAATTTGCTGATCCTGATCGAAGCTCAAAAAATCCTCGCTCGTGAAGTAAGTGCTGAACGTAAACCCGCCTTTGTAAAAATCCAGCAAACTGATGGTTGTATCGAAAATGTTGCGGATCAAGACGACGGGTTTGATGTTGAACGCCTGCATCAGATGGATATTGGCTTCCGACGCACGCGAGTGCTGCTGCGTGACGGAATTGAGGGCTCCGAATTTGGCCCATTGCGGCAGGTCGAGTTCGTGTTCGTTTTGCAATGCGGCATAAACCGAAAACAGGTCTTTGTATCCGGTCAGAGAAACCAAAATATTTTTGAGGAACGTTGAACCACTTTTGGGGGCGCAAGCAATGAACATATGCTTGCCCAGTTGAGTTGGCTTGTACGCTTGCGTGTAATCTTCAAGACGTGCGCGCGTTTTGACGAAACCCAGCGCGTTGGTCAAATCCACGTAATAAGACGGACAAGGCTGGATGGCGATTGCCCGGCGAATGGAAGTCAGTGAGGCTTCCCATTGACGAGCCTGATAAAAATCCTTGCCCAGATTGTAATAAATATCGGCAAAACGTCCGCGAAATTCCGGCTCTTGTCCCATCTGACCGTGTAGCTGCAACGCCAGGATTTCGCGCAGGTAAGGATTGACTGGCGTCACGTCCGATTCCTTCAGCAATTGCGCAATCCGGCTGCGAAGCGCCGTCGCAAGATTGTGAACCAGCACATCATAGCCCGGAAAAGTAACCGGAGTTTTTTGTAGCGACCGTTTCAGCAAAGCCACCGCCATTTCATAATTGCCGCGCTGCAAGTTTGAAATGCCCGCATCCACCTCTTCCTTGATCTTCATCGCCACTCGCTGATCTTGATCAGAGACGCTTACGTTGATTGATTTTGGTTGTAGCATTGTCCTGCCTTGTATGTTCTATCTGTTGTCCAACCGCAGTATTTTGGACACGTCCATGGGCTGGT
>CAZXHW010000785.1:0-4024 GCA_964639915.1 uncultured Heliomicrobium sp. | reverse complement strand
GGTCGGCTACATTCCGGTGGATTCGGTTCACTCGCCAATCACGAAAGTCAATTTTCACGTGGAAGCTGCTCGGTTGGGCCAGGACACTGACTATGACAAGCTTTTGCTGGAAGTTTGGACGAATGGAAGCATCACGCCTGAGCATTCAATTGGCTTAGCTGCAAAGTTGATCAAGGATCACATGGCGATCTTCATCAACTTTGAAGAAGAAGTCGAGACACCAGTTGAAGCTGTCATTGTGAAAACTTCACAGCCATTTAATGAGCATTTGGATAAATCCGTTGATGAATTGGAGCTTTCAGTGCGTTCGTACAATTGCCTGAAAAATTCGGACATCAAAACCATTCGGGACTTGGTTCAGAAGTCCGAAGCGGAAATGCTCAAGACCAAAAACTTTGGTCGCAAATCTCTCAACGAAATCAAAGACATTTTGACTTCAATGGGACTTGGCTTGGGTATGAAGTTTGACGAAAACGGTACTGTAATCAGAGGCCCTGAAATGTAAGCCTCATGCTTTCTGATGTTGATTGTCGGAAAGCACAAAAGAAGTTCAGTTAAGGAAGAAAAGTAATGAGACATCTTGTTGCGCATAGAAAACTAGGTCGCACGTCATCGCACCGCAAAGCGTTGTTGCGTAACCTTTGCACGTCATTCGTGCTTCACGAGCGAATTATCACCACTTTGCCAAAAGCGAAAGAGTTACGTCCGTACGTCGAAAAAGTCGTGACACTGGGACGTCGCTCTCATGCAGCCACTCAAGCAGGAAATGCGGCTGCGGCAGTTCATGCCACTCGTCAAGCAGCAAAGTCCTTTTTCCCCGGCAATGCCGGACTTGACAGCAAACAGCACAGCCAAGGAGCTGAACGTACTGCAGGTGTTGCCGCTTTGAAAAAACTGACCAGCGAATTGGCTGAGCGTTTTGCTGATCGTCCAGGTGGCTATACACGGATTTACAAGCTGGGACCGCGCAAAGGCGATGGCGCAGAAATGGCGCTAATCGAATTTGTCGGTAGCGAAGACAAAAAAGCAGTTACCGATAAATCTGAGTAAGTTTAGAGCAGAGTAGCAGAGGGACGTTCTCTCGCACACTTTAGTTTTAAGCCTCAACCGTGCGAGGCAACACGCGGTTGAGGCTTTAATTTTGTTGACTACACAATTTGGCTAAAGCTTATGAAAAAGATCGAGCGTAAAGTTAAGCGCACGATAAGCGGTGGGGAAAAAGCCGCGAAACCGGTTGCTCCCAAAAGCAAAGCTGCCGGTGATTCCGGTGACAATCTCAGCTTATCGGAAATCAAGAACCTGATCGAACTCATTTCTGATAAAAACTTCAATGAGTTCGAATTGGAGCGCGGCAACTTTAGATTGCGGCTTTCAAAAGGGGCGGCGAGATCAGCTGCCGCTCAGCAGTCTGCTGTTGTTGTGGAACACGCAGTGGCGAGCGCGCCTGTTCCAGCGGCAGTGATTCAACCACAGGTTGCAGCTCCTGCCTCGCCAGCTACTGAACCTGCTCCAGCCAAGCAAGAAGAAAATCTGCACATTCTGACCTCGCCGATTGTTGGCACGTTTTACAGCTCTCCAAATCCAAGCGCGAAAGCATTCGTTGCAATTGGTGACAAGGTTGAAGTGGGAAATGTGCTTTGCATCATCGAGGCGATGAAGCTGATGAACGAAATTCAGGCGGATGCCAGTGGCGTAATTGCAAAAATCTTCGTCGAAAATGGCCAACCGGTTGAATACGGCCAGCCCTTGTTCGGCCTCAGAAAATAGTTGCTGGATGAAGTCGGTGATAAACCGATCAATCGCGGTCTGCCCAGTGTTTTCCGCAACGGAATCGCCAACTGCCAATTACCAACCACCAATTTATGTTCAAAAAGATTCTCATCGCCAATCGAGGTGAAATTGCCTGCCGAGTAATTTGGGCCTGCCGTGAATTGGGCATCAAAACTGTGGCTGTGCATTCCGAAGCTGACCGGGAGAGTTTGCATGTTCGGTTTGCCGACGAAGCCATTTGTATTGGGCCTGCTCCGTCGCCAAAAAGTTATCTGAACATTCCGCAAATCATTGCCGCGGCTGAAATTACGAACGTTGATGCTATTCATCCGGGCTACGGATTTCTTTCGGAAAATGCCCACTTCGCTGAAGTTTGCAAGGAATGCAACATTACGTTTATTGGCCCCAGCCCGGATGCAATTCGCATGATGGGCGACAAATCCGAAGCCAAGCGGACGATGAAGGCCGCTGGCGTGCCTGTCACTCCCGGAAGTGATGGCTTGATCGAATACGAAGAAGAAGCCATTCGGGAAGGCGATCGCATTGGATATCCCGTGCTGATTAAAGCGACTGCTGGGGGCGGTGGACGCGGAATGCGCATTGCCCGTAATCGCACTGAGTTGTCCCATGCTTACCAGACAGCCCGTTCCGAGGCCGAAGTCGCTTTCAAAAACAGCGGCGTGTACATCGAAAAATACATTGAAAATCCGCGACATATCGAAATTCAAGTTCTGGGGGATAACTACGGCAACGTGATTCACCTGGGAGAACGCGAATGTTCGATTCAGCGCCGTCACCAAAAACTGATTGAAGAATCTCCTTCGCCTGCTGTCAGTTATGAACTTCGCCAGGAAATGGGCCGTGTCGCCGTCGAAGCTTGCAAACGAATCGGGTACAGCAATGCCGGAACAATTGAATTTTTGATGGATGAAGACGGCAGTTTCTATTTCATGGAAATGAACACGCGCATTCAGGTTGAACATCCGGTGACTGAACTGGTGACGGTTTCTGACCTGGTGGCTGCGCAAATACGAATTGCCGCCGGGGAAGAACTGAATTACACCCAGGACGAGTTGATGTTTGTCGGCCACGCCATTGAATGCCGAATCAACGCTGAAGACCCTGTCACGTTCACGCCAAGTCCTGGAAGAATCACGACCTTGAATTTGCCTAGTGGACCAGGGGTTCGTGTGGATACGGCAATTTACAACGGATATTTTGTGCCGCCGCACTATGATTCGCTGATTGCCAAAGTCATCGTTCACAGCCGCACGCGCGAACGCGCCATTGCCAGAATGCGCCGTGCGCTGGAATCAATGGTTGTCGAAGGAATCAAAACAACTATCCCCATTCACCTGAAAATTTTGAACGATCCTGATTTCCAAAGTGGGAACATCTCGACTCGATTTATGGATCGGTTCCTGAGCTAGGTTTGCTGGGGCGGTTGCCGAACGCCCCAGCAGTGCAGATAATCCTCCCTTCAAAACCCCAAAGGCGACTGCATCTGATGAAAGAAAGTCTGCTTCAATATCTGGCTTGCCCAGCCTGCTCTGGTGATTTGTCGCTGAAATCCGCTGAGCGTGATGGAAGCGAAATCACAAGCGGAGCTTTGGTTTGCGCACAGTGCGGGAAAAGCTTTTCGGTGGTAAATGGCATTCCGCGTTTTGCTGACTTGGTAAGCGATGAAGTGCAACGGGAAACCGCTGAAAACTTCGGCCAGCAATGGCTGGAGTTTGATCATGTCGCTGATCACCACGAAAAACAGTTTTTGGACTGGATTGCGCCAGTGACGCCTGACTTTATTCGCGGCAAAACTGTTGTTGAGGGAGGCTGCGGCAAAGGCCGTCATACGCGTTTGATCGGTGAATGGGGAGCAAAAGCCATCATTGGCGTTGACCTAAGCGTTGCTGTCGAAGCGGCGTATCGAAATACAAAAGACCTGCCAAATGCCCACATCATTCAAGCCGACATCTACAAACTGCCGCTGAAACCGGTGTTCGATTACGCCTTTTCGGTCGGTGTGTTGCACCATTTGCCTGACCCGCATTCGGGGTTTGCGTCATTGGTCAAAAAGCTCCGGCCCGGCGGAGCCATTTCAGCCTGGGTTTACGGATTGGAGAACAACGGCTGGATCGTCAATTTCGTCAATCCGCTGCGCGAACATTTCACGTCGAAACTGCCGATGCGCACGCTTTATTATCTTTCTTACCTGCCAACGCTGGCACTGTGGCTGCCGCTGAAACTGATTTATGCG
>CAZXHW010000784.1:0-4033 GCA_964639915.1 uncultured Heliomicrobium sp. | reverse complement strand
AAAGGGCAACGATGTTTGTCCCCAGGTTGCTCCACTGTCTGTCGAGTAAAAAACCGCCTGATGGCCGCTGCTGACAATGGCATTGGACGCGGACAAAATTTTCGTCGGGTCAAAATAGTTGACGCGAATGTCAGATTCGCTGCGAGGCGAAGTTTGCGGGCCGGAAATTCGCTGTTCACCGCTCACCGTCGCCTCAACGCTGTTTGTGCTGGGTGGCGGAAAAGAAGGATCAGCCGGTGCCGGTTTCAAATCCTGATGGTTCTCCATCCATTCAACGATTTCTTTCAACACCAGCGGGTAACCGCCCGTCGGATCAGTGGATGAATAAACCAGCTCGGGATGCGCTTTGCGCCACATCACGCGAATCCACGGAGGCAGTCTGCGTTTGTCGCTCGCTTCATCCAACCGAAGCATTCCAAATTCCTGATTGTCTCGGATCAACTGCTCAAAAGCCGTGCCGGGTTTGGCTTGTGCCTTGGACAATTGTTCTGCCAATGAAGGCCATGGAGTGCTTTGTGCTGTTGTGGTAACAACAAAATTGGATAACAGTTTTTTTGCCTGCGCTGATGTAGCGGGTATTAACAATGGCAATGTAAGCAAACATGACAATACAAGCAGTAAAGCTAATCTTTTCTTCACGTATGAATCTCCTCTTCAAGGCGAATAAAGCCACAGGCTTTATTCGGATTAAGGCGCCATTACAACTTTTGGGCGAGACGAATCGCAGGCGGGGATGCCTTTCTTGAAATTGCATTTGGGTAATAGGACCAGTGAGCGCGGAAATAATACGGTTGGTGCTAGTAGACGTCAACACATCGTCTTGCTTTTGAAAAAGGCTGGTGAAATCATCCTGTGCATGAAAAGAATGAGCTTCATTATTTGCCTGACTTTGTGTTTGGGAGCCTGTGCCGCGCCGGGGCAAGTCGCTACAAATACTCCGCAACAGCAAAACAGTTATCCGCCGGTCATTGAAGATACGCCGGAACGCCAGCAAGCTTTGCAGGAGGCGTGGAAGCAATTTTTGACCGAATGGCGATTGCCGGAAGTCAAACCGGATTTAATGCCTGTGCTGAACACGCCGCGCACTTTGCCCATCGAGTTAGCCGGACGAATCAACATCAACACAAAGCCCGGCGTTTTCGGCGAGATTGAAGCCAAGGAGGCTCTGCGCCGGTTTATTGACCGATCGAGCGCAGTGTTAGGAGGCGGCTCAATCGGTTTGCGCAATTTGTCGCTGGCTTCTTTTACTAACGAAGGCAATTTTTTTCGCGCCCTTTTCTGGCAGACAAACTTTCCGTTTCAACTGGCTGAAGGTTATGGCGAGCTTCGTTTCACCATCGGTAAAAATGGAGAACTGTTGCAAATGAGCAGCAGTCTGTTACCAGCAGTCAGCTTGCCCATGCGCGCCGAAATCACAAGTAAGTCCATCTACGACAAGCTGATTGGCCGCGAATTCACGTACACGACGATTGCTGGCCAACCACAGAGCTACAAACTTGCCAAACAGGAAGAGATTAAGATTGGCGAGATGGTCATTTATCCAAAAGTGGAAGGGAAACGACTGGAAATTCACCTGGCCTTGCCGGTTGTTGTCGGCAAGGGAATGACGTGGACAGTGTATGTAGACGCTATTAAAGGCGATGAACTGGGCGTCAAGCAGAATTTCCAAAGCTGACTTATCTGCTGACCGGATCTCGTCGCGGAATCAGTTTAATTTGAAAGAGTTTCGGCCAGAGTTTGCCCGTCACGAAAAGCCGGTCATTGGTTTCGTCGTAAGCGATTCCATTTAGCACATCTACAGGGCGGGTGCGATCTTCAGGTTTCAATAAGCCTGCCAAATTGATTAAAGCCGTCACTTTGCCCGAAGCGGGATCAATGCGCACAATCTTATCTGTCAGCCAGACATTGGCGAAAATTGCGCCCTTGATGTACTCCAGTTCGTTCAGGCGATCTATTTCTTGACCGTTGTTGTCAGTGACTTTGATAGTTCGCTGAATCTGAAAGCTTTCCGGATCGAGAAAGCGAATCTGGCTGCTTCCGTTGCTCATAATCAAAGACTGGCCATCGTTCGTCAGGCCCCAACCTTCGCCTGAGTAGGTAAAAGTATTTAACGAGGCAAAAGAGGTGAAGTCATAAACGAATGCTTTTTGATTTTGCCAGGTAAGTTGATACAAGCGATTATTGAACAGCGCCAGACCTTCCGCAAAAACAGACGGCACAGCAATTTTCTTGAGCACCTGACCGGTTGTTAGATCAACCTGACGTAATGAAGAGGCTGTTTCCAGCCCGGTGCTTTCGTACAGCACTCCCTCGTGGAAAAGCAGGCCTTGCGTGAATGCCGCAGGGTCATGCGGATAGGAAGTGATGACCTCGTAACTGTAATTTTCGTAATTGTAATTTTGCCCGCGATAGGGGGCAGATGATTGCTGTTGAATACCAGAGCCGCTTGCATGACCAATGTCACAGCCAATGGAAAGTAAAAGTGCAACGACGGATATCATTTTGAAAAGCCTGGACATGAATTACCTCTTTTTGGACTTTCTTGCGGGGAGAACCGTGTGTGTTACTATCGCGACGGCTTTCGCGCCGCGCTCAGTTTACTTCACAAAACCATACAGGAGAAAGAATGTTAGACAGTAACTGCCTCTTTTGCCGGATCGTCGCCGGTCAGATTCCGGCGACGAAAGTTTATGAAGACGAACACTCTTTTGCCTTCCGCGACATCAATCCGCAAGCGCCGGTTCACGTGCTATTGATTCCCAAAAAGCATATTGCGTCATTGAACGAGGCCAGATCAGACGACCATGCGGTGTTGGGGCATTTGATGCTTGTGGCCGGAAAAATTGCCAAGCAAGAGGGGATTGCGGAAAACGGTTTTAGAGTTGTTGCCAATTCCGGAGTTGATGCCGGGCAATCAGTTTTTCACATCCATCTGCACGTGATGGGCGGGCGTGAAATGGCCTGGCCTCCCGGCTAATGACAGGCAATCAGCGAGCATCAAACGGCTTGGCAGCGGTCTTTCCAATCTTCACAAAGGCTCGACCTAGAGCGCGCATCTTTGAGACGGACGGCGACAGCAGCGTCAGATCCGGTGCGCCGATGTCTTCATCTGCGTGCTTTTCTTTTAACCAACGCTGGAAAAGAGCGCGAACACTTCGCTGGTCATCAACCTCACTGAAAAAAGACGCCTTCAGTTGATCCGGCGTCGCCAGACGAAATCGGTTTGCTGAAAAGTAATTTTTCAGCGCATCAAAAAACTTTTTGTCGCCCAATTCCTGGCGCAGCAAAGCAAAGAGGATTGCTCCCTTGGCTTGTACAATCGCTGTGAACTGAAGCGCATTGCGAAAGTCCCGCGCCGGTTTATCCACTTCCATATCCGCGCCGCCGAGCATTCGATACGCCTGATAAGTTCCGTAGAGCTGCTGTTTCAGAATGATGTCACCCAGCCCTTTCCCATACGCCGCTTCGTGATAATAAGCCGCCGAGTAGCTGGACAACGCTTCATCAAGAAAAGGAGTCCGCTCGGAATCGCTGCCCACAGCGACCCCCCACCATTGTCTGGCGACGCCATGAGCCAGAGAAAACTCAAACGATGTTTTGATGACATCCGCCTGTTCCCGTAGGAAACCTGGCAAACGGGCAGATTTCGGTGAATCGAAGTCAATGTAATATGCCTGAGCCAAGGCGATAAGGGAGGTCAATTCCGTGCTGCTGTGTCCGGCGGAAAGCGGCATTTCTATGGTTTGCAGCAACGGGTACGGATAAGCGCCGAAGGATTGCGAATAGGTTTCCACCGCGCGAACGCAAACATCCAGAGCGCGTTTGCCCAACCGGTCATCTCCTTCGCGGAAATAGGAAGCCACTTTCGTCGCGCCAACCTGCTGTTCGACGCTTTTCATACGTTCGGCGATTGCCAAGCCGAACCCGCGCAAATTCGAGCCTGTGAACTGATAGGTTTTGTGCTTTTCGGACTCACCCGATGTGCGTGTTTCTTCAACTTTGGCTAAAGGAGCGGAGCTAATGACGGTCAGGC
>CAZXHW010000783.1:0-4033 GCA_964639915.1 uncultured Heliomicrobium sp. | reverse complement strand
GACGAAGGGGCATCGGATGCTTTTCGGCGACCTGCCGATTCATTGTAAAGATGCGGTGGCCGGACAGCCCTTGCTTGACCTGGAAGACGAGGAAACTGCCGACGCGCAAGCCGCCAAGCGTGCGAAAAATCCAAACCAAAAATTGACGAAAGTCTGCGGCGTCAAATCCGCGCAATCTCACGCCGACGCTGCAAGGTTGTTGCGGAGTTTCCTTCAACGCGCGTATCGCCACACGACTCCACAAGCCATCGAAGAGGACACCGATCGTTTTCTGAAAATCTTCGACGCAGCACACAAAAACAGCGGCAGCTTCACCGAAGCGATGATTACAACGTATTCCGCCGTGCTGTGTTCGCCTGCGTTTACGACGCTGGAGGAAAAGCCGGGGCGACTGGACGATTTCGCGCTGGCTTCTCGGCTGTCGTATTTTCTGTGGAATTCAGAGCCGGATGCCGCCTTGCGCGACCTTGCGCAGCGAGGTGCTCTACGCAAGCCTGCGATATTGCGCGCGCAAGTTGACCGCATGGTCGGTGATCCACGAGAACAACGCTTCGTAACGGCTTTTCTGGATTACTGGCTTGATCTTCGCAAGGTGAACATCACGTCGCCCGATGAGTTGATATATTCCGATTACTATCTCGATGATCATTTGGTCGAATCATCCACGGCAGAAACGCGCGCATTTTTGGCCGAACTCATTCGCGGGGATTTGCCTGCGCGCAACCTGATCGCTTCGGATTTTGTGATGATTAACGAACGGCTGGCGAATCTTTACGGCTTGCCCGGCGTCCAGGGATCAAAAATTCGCCGCGTGACTTTGCCGCCGGATTCTGTGCGTGGTGGGTTGCTGACCCAAGCCAGCGTGCTGAAAGTCACCGCCAACGGAACGACGACTTCGCCTGTCGTGCGCGGTGCGTGGATGATGGAGCGCATTCTGGGCAAACCCGTTCCGCCACCGCCTACGGGAGTGCCCGCTGTCGAACCGGACATTCGCGGCGCAACAACCTTGCGGCAACAACTGGAAAAACATCGCACCAATGCGAGCTGCAACATCTGCCACGCCAAAATTGATCCCGCGGGATTTGCGCTCGAAAACTTTGACGTTTTTGGTGGCTGGCGCGACAAATACCGCGCTTTGGCCGATGGCGAAAAAGCTCCTGGCGTCGGCAAGAACGGGCAAAAGTTCGCTTTCAGTTACATTCAGCCAGTGGATGCATCTGGCTCGCTGCCTGATGGTCGAGGCTTTCACGATGTGCGTGAATTGGAGCAATTGATTTTGAAAGATGAACGGCAAATTGCGCGCAATCTGACCAATCAATTCATCATCTTTGCGACCGGCGCACCTGTGCAATTCAGCGACCGCCCGAAAGTCGAAGCAATTCTCGACCGCGCTGTATCCAAAAACTATGGCGTAAAAACGCTCATTCAACTGATTATCGAGAGCGAGTTGTTTCGAAATAAATAACACGATCGAGCCGGATAGATAGCTTAATCAGCCCAACAGGCACATCCCTCTTAGGAGAAGTTCGGTGAAAAACAATTTTTCTTATTCGCATTCAAGACGCCGGTTTTTTAAACAGGCTGGTTTATTTTCGGCATCAGCGATGCTGTTGCCGTCAACATTGACGGCCAGTACCAAGAATAAGTTCAAGTTAGGGCTTCAGCTTTACACGATCAGGGAGGCGATGGCGAAAGACCTTCGCGGCACCTTCAAACAGATCGCGGCGATGGGCTATCAGGAAGTGGAGATTTACGGGTTCAACTATGGCAACAACAAATATTACTGGGGCCTGGAACCGAAAGACGCCAGCAAGTTGCTCAGTGATTGCGGTCTGACGACGCCGTCCGGGCATTACGATCTGGATAAGTTTTTCGGCAAACATCAGCAGGATGATCTGAAGCGCTATGTTGATCAGTGCATCGCGGGAGCGACGGCGCTCAAACAAAGTTACATCACCTGGCCGACCTTAGCGCCGCAATATCACACGCTGGATGAGATGAAACGACTCGCGGCTACACTCAACACCATCGGCGAGCAAATCAAGCGAGGCGGTTTGCAGCTTGCCTACCATAATTTTGGTTGGGATTTTACGGAGCAAAACGGCGTGATCCCCTACGACATCATTTTGAAAGAAACTGACCCCGCACTGGTGAAAATGCAGTTGGATTTGTATTGGTTTAGCTTCGGCACCAGCACAAAACCGCTGGACTGGTTCAAAAAACAACCTGGGCGGTTTGTCATGTGGCATGTCAAGGATATGAACAAGCAGAATCGGGGACTGCACGAAGTGGTGGGCGATGGGCAAATTGATTTCAAACCGATTTTCAAAGACACCCAAATCGCGGGCGTGAAACATATGTTTGTCGAACAAGGCAATAACTATGTGCCGGATGCAATCAGTTGCGTAAAGCGCAGCGCGGAATACATGAAAAAGACGCTGTTGCCTAATTTGTAGCGAGCGATTCGTTTTGGTTAACCCTGATGTGGATTCGCGGTTATGGTGAGCAAAAACTACTATGAAGAGCGGGTTAACCGCGTGCTGGATTACGTCACGCAGCACCTTGACGGCGATCTTTCGCTGAAAAAACTCGCTCAAGTCAGCCATTTCTCTCCTTTTCATTTCCATCGAATTTTTCAGAGCATCACAGGCGAAACGGTGAACAGTTTTGTTCGCCGTGCGCGTCTGGAACGGGCCGCACAGTTGATGAAAGCTGCACCCGCCAGACGGATTACTGACATTGCTCTGGAAGTCGGCTTTCCGGGGCTGGCCGAATTCTCACGAGCATTCAAAGCGCAATTTGGAATCACCGCCAGTTCCTGGGATCGGCGAGCGCCGCTGGAAATTAGCAAGATTTGCAAAGCGCCGGGTGACTTGACCCTTTACTCTTTAGAAGAGCTGGAACAACAGAAGAAAGCTTTGGGATTGCGCGTACGTATTGGGAAGTTAGACAGATGCCGTTACGTTTACCATCGCGTTTTTAACTCTTACGGCAATGAGCGGTTGGTGGATGCTTACCATTCCTTAGTGAATTGGCTGGCCGAGCGCCAAACCGATCTGAATGACGTGGTGGTGATCGGAATGTCGCCGGACGATCCGACGATCACGCCTGCGGAAAAATGCAGCTACGACATGGGCGTGGCATTTCCCAAGAACGCCGAAGATCAGGGATTCGTCGGAGAAATCCTGAAATCGCGCCAGCGGGCAGGCCGCAGTGTGGGAATGCCGAATCGTGCGGAGTGTGAGGCTCAAGGATTGACGATGCGTGACTTTGAAGCTGAAACCGTTGCGGTGCTTCACTGCGTGGGAGACATCACCGTCGTGAGTTATGCCTGGCAGTACCTATTCAGAATCTGGCTGCCCGCCAGCGGCTACCAGCCTGCAAATCTGCCTGGCTTTGAAGTCTTCGTGCGCACGCCGGAAGAGATTGGCTGGGAAACGTTTGATCTTTATGGCTGTCTTCCGATTGTCCGACTGTAATCGCCGAAACGAGAGAAAAGGAGATTTTTTATGATTGGCAAAGTGCTATTGGTGTTAATTGTTGGTTGTCTGGCTTTCATGCCTTTGAAAAGCCACAGCGCTGAAGAAGATCGGAAACTAATTGAAGCATCTTGGATCCCAATGAGCTTTGAACTCGCCGGGCAAAAACTGCCGGAAGCGGCTTTCAAAGACACCAAGCTCGTTTTGGCCGATGGCCGCTACACCTATCAAAACGATCACGGCACTTACAAACTCATTCCCATCGAAGACCCAAGGGCACCGAAGGCAATGGACATTACCGGCATAGAAGGGCCGAACAAAGGGAAAACATTTCTGGCGATTTACGAATTGGCAGGTGACACGTTGAGAATCTGTTACGACCTTTCAGGGCAAACCCGGCCCAAGGAATTCACAACCAAAGCCGGTACAAAAGAATTTTTGGCTAGCTATAAGAGGGCGCAGGCTTCCAAACCGTCCGACAAAGTATCTGTTCAGCAACCCGCTACTAACCAAAAGGAAAAAAGCATGGAACTCGGCAATTTTTCAATCAGTTT
>CAZXHW010000782.1:0-4040 GCA_964639915.1 uncultured Heliomicrobium sp. | reverse complement strand
TTTCGCTGATCGCCATCTTCTTCGTGCTGCTCAAGGCGCTCGGCGATTGGCGTTCCTCATTGCAGGTGATGATTAACGTGCCGCTGGCGCTAATCGGCGGGATCATTGCGATGCTCATCACCGGCGGCGTCTTTTCCGTCGCCACGCTCGTCGGCTTTATTTCGCTGGTCGGCATCACCTCACGCAACGGCATCATGATGATCTCGCACTATCTGCACCTGATGCGCGAAGAAGGCGAAGGTTTCACCGAGCACATGATCATTCGCGGCTCGCTGGAGCGGCTGGTGCCGGTTTTGATGACGGCGCTGACGGCGGGGCTGTCGCTGATTCCGCTGGTGCTGGCCGCCGGAGAGCCGGGCAAGGAGATTTTGCATCCACTCGCAGTCGTCGTACTCGGCGGCATTCTCACCTCGACGTTGCTCGATCAACTGGTGACGCCAGCGGTCTTCTACAAGTTCGGCAAACCAATCGCTGACAGGATCATCGCCGAGCGTGATGGTCTGGCGGCTGGCGGCAAGGACGAATTTGGCGATGACGGCGCGCGTGAAGCCGATGTGCCCCCGTTCACCAAAGAACTGCCCGATCCGGTAGCTGGTGATTAGAGGGGCATTCTGTGATGGCGCGGGCCAAGGAGGGATGGTTATGAAGCTAATAAAAAGCGAAATCGCAATCGCCTTCTTTGCTGTTCTCATCATCCTCGCGCCCATTTTCCCGCAGTCCGGCCAGACGCAGCAGCAAAAGCCGCCGCAGGACAAAAACAAACGCGACGACGATACGATCAGAATTGACACCGACCTTGTTACGCTCACTACGACTGTCGTGAACGAGCGCGGGCGCTACGTCGCCGATCTTAGGCAGCGCGACTTCGCCATCTATGAAGACGGAGTCAAACAGGAGGTCGCTTATTTCAACACCGGCGATAAAGTGCCGATCAGTTTGGGCGTGCTCTTCGATACCAGCGGCAGCATGGTGGACAAGATCGAAGGCGTGCGCGACGCCGTCGAACACTTCGTCAAATCGGTCGCGCCCGGCGACGAAATATTCCTGATTCGATTTAGCAACGATGCCGAACTCGTGCAGGACTTCACCGACAACCGCAGCCGGATTTTGCGCGCCATAGACCGGCTCAATCCGCGCGGCAGCACGGCGCTCTACGATGCAATTCTGATGAGCTTGCAGCGCGTCGCGGAAGGCAAACACAACCGCCGCGCATTGATGCTCGTCACCGACGGCAACGACACGTCGAGCAGCGTCAGCCTTGAGACGACACTCAACCTCGCCCGCAAGTCCGAAGTGATTATCTACGCGCTCGGCATCGGTCACGGCGAACGCGGCTCATTTGGTCACAGCGGCCACGATCGCGGCGGCATCATCTTCGGTCGCCAGATCAAAGACGAGGTTGATATGAACGTGCTGCGCCAGTTTGCCGAGACGACTGGCGGCGAAGCATTTCACTTGGAGAACGCCCACGCAGGCAAACGTGACTTGGTTGACGAAGCGGCGGCTCAGGTCGCAGCTGAACTGAAGCAACAATATCTGCTCGGCTATTACCCATCGAACACTCGCAAAGACGGCGCTTTTCGCCAGATCAAAGTTGAATTGGCTGATAAATCGTTGCGCGTCCGAACCAAACGCGGCTACTACGCTCCGCGCAATAAGCGCGGAGATTGAAATACTGAGCCTTTCCATCGCTATCGCTGTTTTTCTCAAAGCGGATTGGCTGCTCGAAGCGCCCATCTGCGCTCGGATAGCTATGCAGAAGATGAAACGCTACAAGGAAATTCTTTTCGGCCTTCTCCTCGGTCTGACGATGTGGGCGGCGGATGCGCTAATGCACACAATGATGTCGGCGGCCTCGACTGAGACACAACCAGCGTTGGCGGAAGAGCTATTTTCTCCTGTTGGCCCGCCGCTCTTCATTCGGCTGCTCTACGTCAGTTTCGCGCTACTCGTCGGATGCATGCTTTGGCGCAGCAATCGGCAGAAACGGCTTGGGTTCGATTCAGAGCGCAAGGTGTCAGCCTTTCACGAACAAATGGTCAACCCCACAACAAATATTCTGGACGGGTGCAACACCTTGCTCAGAAGCGGCGGATTGAGTGGTGGGGCGCTTAATGTTGTAAGAGAGATTCGCGGTCACGCGCAGCAGATTGATGAATTCACAAAATCTTTCCCTCCTCTTCTGCTGGTTCCGGGTCAGAGCAGCGACGCTCGACGCAGCAATTGGCAACGATGGTCCAGTCAAGCGCACTGGCTGGTGAAAGCCTCCGAATACGCGGATGTGATGTTGGGCATTGTGTACGAAGGCTGGGGAGATCGAAGGCGGAGGTTTGACCGAGCGCACCAGCGGGTTTGGGATTATGAAGTGCCGGTCGAGCATGAACGGTATGCGCGTATCCTCAGTGTTGCACAACAACATTCGGCGGAGGGCAGTTTGGGAGAGGTGTTGGAGGTTGGTTGTGCCCAAGGGGTTTTCACCACGCGACTCGCGCCACTCTGTCAATCTTTGATCGCGTGCGACATCTCACCACTGGCTTGTGAGCGCACTGCCGAACGCTGCAAGCCACTCGCTCACGTGCGGATTGAGCAGACAGATATTACACACGAGGAGTTCCCAAGGCAGTTTGACCAGGTTTTTGCCCTTGATCTGCTTGAAGCAATACACGGATGTCAACGTGTAGTTGGTGTGGCAGATAAATTGATTGATGTTGTTCGTCCAGGCGGACTGCTCATTTTCAGCGGCTCTCGTTTGCCAGAGTACATGCGGGAAACATGGTGGGCACACAGATTTATTGAAGGTGGGGACAATCATCTGGCCTGTCTTCTTGGGCGTGTTGATGTGCGGCTTGTTCATCGAGAGTTATACCCTGAAGTCGGGTGTGAAATTCCGGCTTATCCGCAGCACCTGATTGCCGTCATTCAGAAAACGACAGAGTGGTATGGATGTTGATTGACCGACAGGCGACAAGTTGAGAGGTGAATCCAATGCTCAAACGATACAAGGAGATTTTCTTTGGCCTTTTGCTCGGCCTTGCAATGTGGGGGGCGGATGCGCTGATGCATACGATGATGCCGATGCCCGGCAAAAGCCATCAGCTTACCTTTATGGAAGAACTCTTTTTTCCAGATGGACCGCAACTCCTTACCCGACTACTCTTTCTTGGCTTCGCGTTCTTTCTAGGCTGGCTGCTTTGGCGAAGCAATCAGCGAGAGCGTGCCGTGCGCGATTTAGAGCGCCGAATGGCAGTCTTTCACGAGCAGGTGATCAATCCGGCAAGCAGCATTCTGGAAGAATGCAGCGCGTTGCTCAGGAGTGAAGGCTTGAGGGAAGAGAGTGTCGAGTTGGTAAAAGAGATTCGTCAGCACGCACGCGAAATTGACGATTTTGCCAAAGATTTCCCCCGTCGCTCAGCCTTCTCACCTGCCAGCGAGAAAGAGTGAGCTGGGTTGATAGAGATCAACGTGCCGCAAGTTATTGGCCTTGTTTGTAAACAACCGCTCAACTGTCTGTTTACAAACAGCCAGCGGCCCGATTCGGCTCAATTTGACATTCACTTCGCTGGAAGTCTTGAGAATTCAACCTAGTTATGACGGCACAATGCGCGGCATATCTCTTGCCGATAAATTATGTCGGGATACTCCAATAATCCTTAATCCGAAGGGCAAGTGTAACGGGAGCGGACTCCTTTCAGAGAGATTTAAATTTTTCGTCCCACTCAACGATTGATTTTAGAAAAGTGGGAGATTGGCAGCTTGGGTTTGCGATCCTCGAAGTTTTAGAGGAATTCGAAATGAGACGCTACAGAGAAATTGCATACGGCGTACTGACAGGTCTTGGCATTTGGGTGATTGATGCAATGTTGCAGGCTGGCGGAGACGGCCATTTGGGCTTTGACACAGTGGTCAGTGAGATGATCCTGAGTCGCCCGCCGCAATTACTGCTGCGTGTTTCGCTGCTGCTCATCTCGGTTGCCCTGGGCTACAGCCTCTGGCAAAGCCGAGAGCGCGAGGAGGTAGCCGATCGCCTGGGCCTCGGCTTT
>CAZXHW010000781.1:0-4056 GCA_964639915.1 uncultured Heliomicrobium sp. | reverse complement strand
CGCCAATTTACCTGTTAATGCTACGCTCGGGGCTGCCACTGCCGCCGACACTGTCGCTTCATTTTCTTCGCGTGGTTCACGCATTGACAGTCCCAACGTGCTCAAACCGGATATTACCGCGCCGGGGGTCAGCATCACTTCCGCGCAAACCGGCGTTTGCAACAGCACTTGTCTGAGAGATTCGACGACCACCAACGGCACGTTCATTCCAGGCAATCAATCGTTGACCATCAGCGGAACTTCGATGGCAACCCCGCACATCGCGGGAATTTTGGCCTTGCTGCGGCAGGAACATCTGGATTGGACGGTTGAAGAATTGAAAGCGTTGGTGATGAATACGTCACTGCACGACCTTACCATTGGCGCGAATGGAGGCGGCTTGAAATACGGACCGGGCCGCATTGGTGCTGGCCGCGTTGATCCGTCCCTGGCAGCGCAGGCAAACGTCATTGCGTTCAACGCCGACGATGCTGGGCTGGTCAGCCTTTCCTTCCCGGGCGAAGTTGCTGGTATGCAGACCTTCATCAAGAAGCTGCGGCTGGTCAATAAAGGCACGACTTCAGTCACCTACGACCTGGGAATCAATACGACTGTTGACGCGCCCGGTGTCGCCTTCTCTCTGCCTGGCGGCAATTCAGTGACGATTCCAGCGGCGTCTTCAGTGACGCTCGACGTTCAGATGAGCGCCAATCCGGCATTGATGAATCACACGCGCGAGGCAACTGTTCCGCCGGGGCAGGCTGCGGCGGCACCGCTGACTGGTCTGGGCACGCTTGCGCGGCACTGGCTGACGGAAGAAGCTGGATATCTCAATTTGAGCATTAGTGGCACCACCAAGTTGCGCGTGCCGCTGTATTCTTCCGTGCGCCCGGCTTCGATGATGAGCGCACCGGCAACGATCGTGACCGGTGGAGCTCCAACAGGCAGCGCAACCATTCCCCTCAACGGACAGGATGTTTGCACCGGCACGCTGGGAGCGGGGCCGACCTGTACCGGAACGTTCCCCGCGACTGAAGAATCGCTCGTCAGCCCTTTTGAATTACAAGTTGTCAGCCCGCGCAACACCAGCCTTCCGCCGGAGGCCGATATCAAATATGCCGGTGTCGCTTACAACGGCTCCGTGCTGATGTTCGGCGTGGCAAGTCACGGCGATTGGGCGACACCCAGACAGGTTGCCTACAACATCTACATTGACACCAATGAAGATGGAGTTTGGGATCGCATTCTCTTCAACAGCGATCCGGGCACGATGGCCAATTCGCTCTTCGGAACCACCACTGCAACAGGGCAGGATAGCTTCATCACTGCCGTTTTCCAGACCGCCACCGCCGGTGTAACCACTCAACAGTTCGTCAATCGGCTCAGCAGTGCCGCGGTTGATTCGGCGGTCTATAACAACAATGTCATGTTTCTTGCTGCAACGACCGCATCACTCGGCCTGACCGGCGGTGACACAACGTTCCGCTACAAGGTTGTCACGCGCGCCGGTTTCAATCCGCTCTTCTCCGGGCAGATAGATGAAGCAGCGGGTCCATATTTTTATAACTTTGCTGCGCAAGGTCTGAACTTTAGTGGCGCGAATCTGGCGGACGATCTAAACGGATCAACGCTGCCCGTGACCTGGAACACAGCCAATATGGAGACCAACGGTTCGCTCGGCGCGTTGCTGTTGCATCATCACAACGCAAAGGGCAAACGCGATGAAGTTGTCGTGCTGCAAGGAACACCAACCGCCGATCTGGCTGTCACCAAATCGGTTGCGCCTACCAATCCGAATTTTGGCCAGAACGTCACCTTTACAGTAACGGTGACAAACAGTGGGCCGGCCGCAGCCACGGGCGTGGTTGTGACCGACTTGCTCGCTGCCGGATTGACCTATGTTTCGGACGATGGAGCTGGCGCTTACGATCCCGTCACCGGCCAGTGGACAGTTGGCGCACTTGCCAACGCTGCCAGCGCAATATTGCACGTTGTTGCGATGGTGAATACAACCGATCCGCAGGTCAATACGGCCAGCATTACCAGTGCCTCGCCGCTCGACCCAGATCCGTCGAACAATCAATCCACGGTGACGGTTTCGGCGCCGCGCTCGGCGGAACTGGCATTGACCATGAATGTCAGCAGCCCGACAGTGTCGGTTGGCAGCAATGTAACTTTCACACTGACGGTCAAAAATAATGGTGATGACACCGCCTACAGTCTGAACGTCACCGAAGCCTTTGCGGCCTTCCCCGCGCTCAACCCAACCAGCTTTGTCACCTCACAAGGTGTTTACACTCCTGCGACAGGTCTGTGGAATTTGGCCAGTTTGGGCAAAGGCGTCACGGCCACATTGGCACTGACCTTCACGGCGCCGAACACTCTCGGCCCCTTGACCAATAACGGCGCGGTTTCTTCCAGTGTTAACGACCCCAACAACGCCAACAATATGGCCAGCGCAACAACGACTGTGATTTCGCCCGCCAATGTCACCGGCACCAAGACCGTAGCCGGTAATTTCATGCCCGGTGGAACTGTCACTTATACCGTTGTTTTGTCCAACAGCAGCAGTACCGCGCAGTTTGACAATTCTAGCAACGAATTCGCGGACGTCTTGCCCGCCGGGGTGACATTGGTTTCTGTCACCGCCACCAGCGGCACAGTCGCAACTTCAGCAAACATCGTTACCTGGAACGGAAGTATTCCTGGTAATGGTTCCGTAACCATTACGATCACGGCAACTGTCACTGCGCTTCCCCCGCAAGTTGTTTCGAACCAGGGAACGATCCGCTACGACGCGGATGGAAATGGCATAAATGAAGCCAGCAGCATCACAGATGATCCGGCTGTGGGCGGTACCACTGACCCGACCAATTTCACTGTGGTTTGTCCACCGATTACCTGTCCTGCCAATATCACAACCAACACCAGCCCGAACCAATGTACTGCAGTAGTAAATTACACGCTTCCTGTTTCGCAAAACTGTACTGTGATTTGTACTCCGGCGCCTGGTTCGACGTTCCAAAAGGGAACAACAACTGTTTCTTGCAATAATGGTGGAAGTTCGACTTGTACCTTCACTGTGACGGTACAGGATGCGCAAGCGCCATCCATAAATGCTTGTCCGGCAAACATCATTACCAATGGCAATGCTCCGACGGCGGTGACGTACACACCACCGACAGCAACAGACAATTGTGGCGGCGCGACCGTAACTTGCGTGCCTGCTTCGGGTTCGATCTTCCCGCTCGGAACGACAACCGTGACTTGCACGGCGTCTGACACTAGTCCGAATAGCCCTGACTCGACTTGCACCTTCACCGTGACGGTCGTCTCTTGCACGGTCATTTGCCCGTCGAATCAGGTAGCGTGGGCTTCAGGAACGACAGCGGCGGTCAATTACCCGGCTCCGACAACAACCGGGAGCTGCGGAACCGTAACTTGCACGCCAGCTTCTGGCAGCACATTCAATGTCGGAACCACGACGGTGACGTGTACGTCAACGGCTGGCCCAAGCTGCGCGTTCACGGTAACGGTCAACCGACTGATATTGGGAGCAACGCTGGCCGATCCGCTGGCGTGTACTGGCGCTGGCGACAAGGTCAACGGCAGCTTCTCTGCGACCAACACCTCTGGAGCTTCGGCGACGGTTTCCGTTTTGGCGACCCTGGGGAATCTGCGAGCCCTGCCCGGCACAGCTACAGCGACCCAGCCTGGCTCGCTCGTCGTCCTGACCAATTCCATCAGTTGGACGGGAACGCTTGGCGCAGGCCAAACGGTGACGGTCAATTACATGGCGCAGATCGAGGACAGCGCTCCGGCAACCGATTCAGCCTGTTCGCTGATTTCAGCAACGGTGAATGGATTGCCAGTCGCTGGCCAAGCCGCCTTTGCAGGCTATGGGGCGGCAGCCTGTGTGACGCTGAATTGTCCTCCCGTTGGCCCTGGATTCCCCGTCTTCCCGACAGCTTCGGAAGCGAGTGACCAAAAAATGGGCTCGGTGTTGATCTACAACATCTACACTTCCGGCGCGACTTCGGGGAACACGCAGAATACGAGGATTAACATCACGAACAC
>CAZXHW010000780.1:0-4057 GCA_964639915.1 uncultured Heliomicrobium sp. | reverse complement strand
TATCGCCAGGGAGCGAATGGGTATCAGGTGAAGACTGCCAATTACGAAGGTTTTAAGCGAGAGATTCAGAACACTGTTGATTACTGGTTTCATACGGCCGTAATTCCCGCGATGGTCGAATGAATGCTGCTAGTATTCGTCAAATACTAGGCCGACAAATCAGTTGGTGGCGTGTAATACTGACTTTTGATCAAAAGCAAAAAGCTGGAAGCAGGCAATTTCCAAACACCCCCTAGAGGTGAATATGGATACGCAACATCGAATCATTGTCATTGTTGACGACGCAGCGGAAGACAGGGCGGCGTGTCGGCGATATTTACGGCAAGATGCAGAATGGAAGTACACCATTCTGGAAGCCGCCAGCGGCGAGCAAGCCCTGGAAATCTGTCGCGAGACACAGCCCGACTGCATTCTGCTGGATTACCGCTTGCCCGATATGGACGGACTGGAAGTATTGACGGCGCTGACTGGCGGCGAAGGCGAAACCCAGAACATTCTGCCGGTTGTAATGCTGACGGGTGCGGATGAAGTTTCGCTGGCAGTGGAAGCGATGCGGGCAGGGGCACAGGATTTCATTAACAAAAACCGCCTGACGCCAGTTGATTTGCAGCGCGCTGTCCGCAACGCCATTGCCCGGGTTGAACTGAGCCGGGAGGTTCGAGAAAAAGAACTGCGCTTTAGGACGCTTACCGAAGCGATGCCGCAACTGGCCTGGACTTGCGATCCCGAAGGAAAATGCGATTACCTTAGCCGGCGTTGGTCGGAATTTACGGGACGTCCAGCCGAAACGGATCTTGGTTACGAATGGCTTGGCGCGCTTCACCCGGATGATTTGACGCGTACGCAGGAAGTTTGGGCGAAGAGCGTAGCTTCCGGTTCGGATTACGAGGTTGAGTTTCGGCTGCGGCGTGCGGATGGCATGTATCGCTGGCATTTGGCGCGCGCACTTCCGATCAAAGACGCTGCCGGACAAGTTACGCACTGGTTTGGAACCTGCACAGACATCGAAGACCGTAAACAATCCGAACGGGAACGCGAGCAGATGCTGCAGCGCGAACAACATTTGCGCGAACAATCCGAAGTCGCCAACCGGCTCAAGGACGAGTTTCTGGCCATCGTTTCCCACGAACTGCGAACGCCGCTGCACTCGATTCTGGGCTGGTCAAAACTGTTGCAAAGCGGAATGCTGGATCGGCAGGAAGCAGCCAGAGCCACAGACGCTGTGGTTCAAAATGCGCAGACCCAGGCTCAACTTATCGAAGATTTGCTGGACATTTCAGGGATTGTCAGTGGTAAGTTGCGGCTTGAAATGCGCCCGATTGATCTTCCTTCCATCATTTATGCCGCAATGGATGTCATTCGGCCAGCCGCCGCCGGAAAAGGCATCGAGCTGGTTTCGTCCTTTGATCCGCTGGATGGTGTCGTTTCCGGAGACGCTACACGCCTGCAGCAAGCGATCTGGAACCTGTTATCGAATGCGGTCAAGTTCACTGCGCGCGGTGGAGTGGTGGCAATTCGCCTTTCGCAGCGTGGAGCGGAAGCTGAAATTTGCGTTAGCGACAATGGAAAAGGAATCAGCGCTGAATTTTTGCCGCATGTGTTTGACCGGTTCCGTCAACAGGATGGGTCTTCAACTCGCTCGCATGGCGGCCTTGGACTGGGTCTTTCCATCGTCAAATACATGATTGAAATGCACGGCGGTGGTGTGATGGCTTACAGCGCTGGGCCGGAAAAGGGCGCAATTTTCACGTTGAAATTACCGCTGGCTGAATCCAGCGAGCCTAAAAAACAATCCGCGATCTTCCAATCCGCCAGAAACAATAATTCGACGCATTCGACCCGGGGATTGGATGGCGTGAACGTGCTGGTGGTGGATGATGATCCCGACGCCAGAGAGATGGTTACTGCATTGCTTTGCACCGTCGGAGCCACAGTTCGGTCCGCATGCACTGTCGCCGAGGCGATTGATGAACTCAGGGTCAGGCGATTCACCGTCATCGTCAGTGACATCGGAATGCCTGATGAAGATGGATACGTTCTGATTCGACAGGCGCGCGCGATGGGCATCAGCACGCCAGCAGTGGCGCTGACCGCTTACGGCGGAGAGGACGACAAACAGAGAACGCTGGCAGCCGGGTATCAAGCCCACTTGTCAAAGCCGGTTGACCCCCAGGACATCATCGCCGTGTTAGCCAAGCTTGCGGGCAGCCAAAGCCTAAACCTCTGTACGCCGTAAAGCCTGTAGCCGACGGCCAATTGCGAATCATTCGTACTTCAGCGCAATGATCGGATCAATTTTCGTCGCCCGTCGTGCCGGAATGTAACAAGCTGAAAGTATGATAAGAATAACGCCTGCTGCGACTGCTGCCAGTGTTGTGGGGTCTGTGACATCCACGCCAAACAGCAAGCTCGACATCAACCGCGTCACCGCCCAACAGCCAGCCAATCCAAACGCCAGACCGGCAAGTGACAACAGCAATCCTTGTTTCAGAATCAAGCTTCGGACTTGGCCAGCCTGCGCGCCCAGCGCCATACGAATTCCGATTTCCTGCGTTCGCTGCGTCACCACATAATTCATCACGCCATAAATGCCAACCAGTGTCAGCGCCAATGCCGTCGCCGCAAAAAGCCCCAGCAGAAAAGTATTAAACCGGAACGGCGCGACGGAATCGTAAATGATGGCGTCCATCGTTTTTACGTTTGAAACCGGCAGCGTGGAATTGAGATTGGCAAAGACTTTGCGGGCTGGATCAATCAACCCCGAAGATTCCGGCCCGGTGCGAAGCAGAAATGTCATCGTGCGGCCCAGGCCCATCGCCAGAAACGGCGATTGAGCGACTGGTTGATACATCTGCATTCCGGTTTCACCGTTCAGCGAGGTGTGTTTGACATTGCCTGCCACGCCAACCACCGTCACATAGTCCGGCGGGTCATTGGGCAAGGGAACTCCCACTGTCACGCGCTTGCCGATGGGGTCTTCTCCTGGCCACATCTTGTCCGCCAGATTCTGATTGATCACCACGACCTGCAGTGCGTTTTGATCATCTGCTTCGGTGATAGCCCGCCCTTTCAAAATAGGAATGCCAAGAGTTTGAAAATACCCGGGTGTCAAGATTCGGTAACTTGCAATCGGCGCTTCCGCAGGCGTAGGCAGCGGGCGGCCTTCCACTGAAAAGGTGAATTGCGGTCCGCCTCCGGCAAGCGGAACCTGCGAAATGGCCCCAACGGAATTCACACCGGGCACCGCTGAAAGCTGCCGTAGCGCTTCGTTGTAAAAGTTCAGAATGTTTGGTCCTTGTGGATATGCCGCTGGGGGCAACGAAATTTGCATCGTCAGCAAATGCTCCCGGTTGAATCCGACGTTGACCTGTTGAAGCTGGGAAAAGCTTTTGATCAACAGCCCTGCACCTACCAGCAACACAAAGGCCAGCGCCACCTGAATAACGACCAGCAACCTGCGAATGCGGTTTCCGCGCGAATTGCCCGCGGAAGATTTGCCGCTTTCTTTTAACTTCTCGTTCAGGTTTGGATTGGAAGCCTGCCAGGCGGGAATCACACCAAACAGAATTCCGGAAACAATGGAAACCAACAGCGCAAAGCCGAGCACCTGACCATCCACGCCAATTTCAGCAGCGCGCGGAATCCCCTGCGGATTCAGATTGACCAGCGCGCGTGTCCCGGCCAGCGCAATCAAAACACCGATTCCGCCACCGATCAGGGAAATCAGCAGGCTTTCTGTCAGCACTTGCCGGATCAACCGCCAACGACTGGCTCCCAGCGCCAACCGTAGAGCGATTTCTTTTTCCCGTGCCGCTGCGCGTGCCAGCAATAGATTGGCGACGTTTGCGCAGGCAATCAGCAATAGAACTCCGACAGCGGCCAGCAAAATTCGCAAGGCCGGGCGGATGTTCAAAATGACCAGATCTTGAAAACGAACCAGCGCCACGCCCCAGCCGGTATTGGCTTCGGGATATTGCTGGACCAGCCGCGCCGCGATGGTTGTCATTTCTGTTTGGGCTTGAGCTTCGCTGACACCCGCTGCCAAGCGGCCTATAAC
>CAZXHW010000779.1:0-4061 GCA_964639915.1 uncultured Heliomicrobium sp. | reverse complement strand
TCGCTTTTGAACTGAGCAAACGCTGCTTGATCCAGTTGACTTGGGCGCTACCCAAAAACACTGATTCGTCATTGATCGTTGTTTGGCGGTTCGGGGTATTCGGGCCTCGATAGCTGCGTTCATCCAGCATCAGCACGTCGAGCAAGGGGCCATAATTGAATCCGCGATAAATCTGTTCTGGGTCATCTGCGTTAAAGCGCAGAGGGAGATAATCCAGAAAGGCCCGTTTGGCGCGTGCTGCCAACAAGTCAATGCTTTTCACCTTATATTTGGGATCGTCCAGGATTTGGCCTGGATACCAGTTATTGCGAACTTCGTGATCGTCCCATTGTGCTAGCGTCGGAACTTCAGCATTGAAGCGGCGAAAGTTCGTGTCCATCAAGTTATAGCGATGGTTGCCACGAAATTCGTCCAGAGTTTCAGCGACCTTTGATTTTTCCGCGGTCGTCAGGTTCTTCCAAATTGAACCGTCGTCCAGCTTTACTTCAGGCTGAATGACGCCGTCGGCGTAAATTGTGTCACCCGAATGAATGAAAAAGTCAGGCTGCGTTTTTCGCATCTCCTCATAGATTTTCATTCCTCCGAATTCAGGATTAATGCCCCAGCCTTGTCCGCAAACATCGCCACCGAAAACGAACGAAACATCTCGCCGCGTAACTGGCGGAGTATTGAAACTGCCAATGACCGGTTCACTGGTAATTTTCGTATTTTCCAGGTCTTGAAAACTAACGCGGTAAAAAATCTTTTGTCCTAACGGCAAACCGCTCAGATCCACGCGCGCAGTGAAATCGGAAGATTCAATGGCTGCCGGGCCAATAATGCGCTTTAAGTTTTGAAAGGATTCCGTCGTCGAGTATTCGACAATCATTCGCGCTGAACGATCACTGCGGCTCCAAACAATGGCTCGGCCAGGGGTGATGTCGCCGGTTTGAACTCCAAAGGGAATCTGCGGGCGATTCTGTCCCAAAGTGATGATCGCGGGAGCGCCAGCCAGCAAACTACCGCACGCCGCTGCGCGAGTAAGAAAAGTTCGTCGGTTCATAAATGATTAAACAGGTTGTAGTTCGCGGAGTTGTTGGTAAAGCGATTCGACTTGCCGCCGGGTATCTGCAAATCCCAGCGAGGTATTAATGGTGAAATCAGCGAATTTCAGTTTTTCGGCGGAAGGCATTTGCGATGAAATTCGCGCAACTGCTTCTTCGCGCGTCAAACTGTTCCGAGCCATCAACCGCTCAAGCTGGATTTCCGGTTCGCAATAAACAACGATCAATTTGTCGAAACGACGAAACGAACCGGTTTCAATCAATAACGCTGCATCAATGATTGCTATTGTTTGTGGATTACGAAGTTCCGCTTCAGTCAGCCAGTGAGCCTGCGTTTGGTAAACTCTTGGGTGAACAATGGAATTAAGTTTTTCGCGTTTTGCCGCATCGGTAAAAACAATCGCGCCCAGTTTTGCGCGATCAAGCTTTCCATCTGCGGTGATAACTTGTTCGCCAAAATACGCGACAATTTCTTCAAAGGCTGGCTGTCCAGGTTCCACAACTTCGCGCGCTGTTCGGTCAGAGTCCAATACCTCGCAACCCAACTCTCTCAGCACGCCAAGTACAAAGGATTTGCCAGTCGCAATTCCTCCTGTCAGGCCAACTTTCAACATACATTACAAACCCCGGCGCATTTCTGCTGCGCGAAGCGTATTTTGCATCAACATGGCGATTGTCAAAGGCCCAACTCCACCCGGAACCGGCGTCAGCCAGGAAGCTTTTTCGGCAACTGTTCGCGGTTCGACATCTCCAACTAATGTGCGACCGCGTTTGGTCAAAACCTCTAAACGTTTTGTGCGTTCCGGTTCAGCAAAAATCCGGTTGATTTCTTCCTCAGTGGTGGCGTCATTCATTCCAACATCAATGACGACAGCTCCTTCGCGAACATGATCGCCTGTAATCATTGCCGTGCGTCCGATGGCGGCAATCAAAATGTCTGCTTGTCGCGTGATGGCTGGCAAGTCAGGCGTTTTGGAATGACAAATTGTGATTGTTGCGTGGCGGTGCAGCAGCAACAGCGCCATTGGTTTGCCGACAATGTCGCTTCGCCCTACGACGACGGCATGAGCACCCGAAATAGGAATTTTGTAGTAATCGAGCAATTCGATTACTCCCGCCGGAGTGCAGGCAACCAGGGCGTTCTGGCCTTGAACCAGGCGTCCGACATTAACGGGATGAAACCCGTCCACATCTTTGGCGGGATCAATGGCTTCCAGAACACGGCGTGAATCAATCTGTGCTGGCAGGGGCATTTGAACCAAAATGCCATCTATCGCTTCGTCCTGATTCAGTTTTTGGACAAGTTCCAGCAGTTCTTCGGTGGAGGTTTCCTTTGGCAATGCATGCTTTTCGGAATGAAGGCCCAGCGTTTGGCACGTTTTGACTTTGCTGCCAACGTACACTTGAGACGCTGGATTCTCGCCAACAATCACAGCCGCCAAACCAGGTTTAATCCCTTGAAGACTCAGTTCACCGACACGTTTGGAAACGCGTTGCTTAATATGTTCGGCGACTTCCGCGCCGTTTAACACTTGAACAGCCATGAATAGAATTTTCCTCCGAAGAAAGTACGAAGTGGTAATTGAGGCGACAATCTTAACACAACTACCTTTGGCTTACTGGTTTAAGGAATCCCTCAAGCTCAGGTTCTGGTAGAGAAAAGCCTTCTCCTTGGTTCATTTGCCTTCTCTTGGTGCATTTGAATGAGAACTAGTGGCGGAGTTAGCAAAAAATTGACGTGCTGGCAAAATTTACTTCGTGGCATAAAAGTGGTGTGCTATATTCCGGGGCGTCTGACAGCCGCCCCGCGATCAGACATCCCCAGAAACATTTTCGACGAGTATTATCGAACTAGTTTTATACTGTTTCCCCAAAGCAGACGGCTGTTGTTAGGCCTTCAATGCTGACACAACCAGAGTAACGCCGGAAATGCCCTCCTGTCCGACCCGCTATTCGACGAACTGGTTTTATACGCCCCCTGGTTCTTCTTCTCTTGTTTACCCCATTTGTTGTTTCAATCTTTCTTTTTGTTCTTTGTCATAATTGTAATTTTTCTTTTTCGTTTTATAGCCGGCTGGTGGAGTGGGTTGTCTGATGAAACTTGCCGGAACAATGTGGATTTTGGTGATTCGTTCTTAAAGCAGAGGTCCGATGTGTTTGTCTTGCTATGCAAGGCGCGCTGTTTTTATCCGTTCAGTTTTCGGCAGCGGCATACATAACGTGACCATGACTCCTGCAATGGAATGAGCATGACGAGAAACAACAAACAATAAAGGCAAACAGGAGAGCCAAAATGAGCGCAGCGATTCAACTTGTCAATCAACCCATCATTGAAGCCGAAGTTTACGAACATCGGCTGGAAAAACCATTTACCAACAACGTTTCGATTTTTGAACTTGCCCCAGAACAGCGTTTGCGGCGCGCAATGAGCCAGATTGCCGAACTTCAAGCGGAGGTTCGGACTCTTCGTGAAGAGCTGGCTCGCTCTGAACGGACATTGACTCATCAAGAACAATTGCTGAGAAATTCCATGGTTCGTGAGCAAGAGCTTCGCGCTCAACTTGGAAAAGAAATGTGATGATTTGGATGACGATTTCATTGCAATAGCACTCCGCACTACTCCCCCTTGTTCGCACAACCGTCTCCAATCCTTTGAGATTGCTGTCACGGATTCACCAATGGCCTTAAAGCGTCCCGTCATCTGCCCCGCTCTACGCTTTGTCTTTGGCCTGAAACACCTTCTGACCCCTGTAAACAACTTGTACTCAACGTAGCAGAATTGCTGGAATTTCCTTGCGATTCTGCGCTCGTTGTCCATATATATCGCCTGCAAAGCACGAGAATTCTGAAATTTGGATAGCTTTGCTGATCGCAGGCGAAACTACACACAAACGGATTTATGATGTTTACGAACTTGAAAAACTTCCTCAATGATGAAAGCGGCCAGGACGTGGTCGAATACTCACTCTTGGTTGTGTTAATCGGAACCGTCGTTTTAATTTATCTGACTGGTCTTGG
>CAZXHW010000778.1:0-4084 GCA_964639915.1 uncultured Heliomicrobium sp. | reverse complement strand
GTTTCTCCCCCGACCCTAATCTTCTTGAATTTTTATTACATCTCCATTGGAATTTGTGTCGCCGGACATTGCTGAGTTGCGAGTTTATTGACGGATTGGTACTCCTGCCACGATTATCTCGCCTGAAACTCCTGTAAAAGCTGGTGCCAAATATGCAAAACAATGAAACGGCGGAAAACTATCTGCGCTCCGCCCAGCAGCCTTACCTGTTAATTGAACCGGGCAAGGGCTGGGTTTCGCTGAAACTCAATGAACTATGGGTTTATCGCGAACTGCTTTATTTTCTGACGTGGCGCGACATCAAAGTGCGCTACAAACAGACTGCGCTGGGCGCAACCTGGGCCATCATTCAGCCATTGTTCACGATGTTGGTCTTCAGTGTCTTTTTCGGACGGCTGGCCAAAATTCCTTCTGACGGCATTCCTTATCCGCTCTTTTCATTTGCTGCGCTGGTTCCCTGGACCTTTTTTGCCAATGGCTTGGGCCAGGCTTCCAACAGCCTGGTTGGAAATTCGAACCTGCTGACCAAAGTCTATTTCCCGCGTTTGGTCATTCCCATTTCAACGGTAATTTCCGGCTTTATTGATTTTGCGCTGTCATTCGCAATGTTGCTGTTGATGATGGTGTATTACGGCAAAGCCCCCACGCTGAACGTAATCTGGTTGCCGTTTTTCCTGTTGCTGGCTTTGGTGACTGCGCTGGGCGTTGGCCTGTGGCTGTCGGCGCTGAACGTTGAATACCGCGACATTCGCTATGTCGTTCCATTCATTACGCAATTCTGGATGCTGGCAACGCCGATTGCCTACCCAAGCACAATGCTTAGCGAACCGTGGCGGACAATTTACGGATTGAACCCGATGGTCGGCGTTGTTGAAGGCTTTCGCTGGGCATTGCTGGATTCCGGTGTAGGCCCGGGGCCAATGGTGACGGTTTCGACCATCGTTTCGATTCTGGTGTTAATCAGTGGCGCATTTTATTTCAAACGGATGGAGCGCAATTTCGCGGACATCGTCTGATGCAAAATCCGGCAGACAAAAAGAGAGAGTTTTTAGACAGGATTTTCAGGATGATTCAGGATTGAAATGGAAAATCTATTTGTTTGGTCAATCGTCATCTTGAAAAATCTTGTTTATCCTGTCGAAAAGTTGCGCTCCGAATCACAATGACCACCCAGGAACAATCCATTACATTTGAACCCTTGCCGCCGGATCATTTCGATCTGTATATCGAAGCCGGGCGCACGGAAAAAAATTACTGGCGCGATTTGTGGCGATACCGCGAACTGTTTTATTTCCTGGCCTGGCGCGACATTCTGGTTCGGTACAAACAAACCGTCATCGGCATTGCGTGGGCGTTGATTCGTCCTTTTCTGACCATGCTGGTGTTCACCTTTGTGTTTAACAGGGTGGCCAAACTTTCAGCGCCGGGCGCTGTGCCATACCCATTGCTGGTATTTGCCGCCATGTTGCCGTGGCAATTTTTTTCAACCGCGCTCAGCGAATCCAGCAACAGCTTGATCGGCAATGCCAACCTGATTTCAAAAGTCTATTTCCCGCGGTTGATTGTGCCTGCCGGATCAGTCATCACCAGTTTCGTGGACTTTTTGATTATGTTGGGGCTGATGGCGGGGATGATGTTGTGGTACGGCTTTGCGCCGGACTGGCGATTGATCACCTTGCCGTTGTTTATCGCGCTGGCCTTTGCCGCAGCTTTCGGTGCGGGATTGTGGTTATGCGCGCTGAACGTCAAATACAGGGATTTTCGGTTTATTGTCCCGTTCATCGTTCAGTTTGGCTTGTACGTGTCGCCGGTCGGATTCAGCAGTGCGGTGATTCCTCAGCGCTGGCAATTGTTGTATGCGCTGAACCCAATGGTCGGCGTAATTGACGGATTTCGCTGGGCATTGTTGAAAGGGCAATCGCCATTGGCGATGGCGACCGTGCTGATTTCCGTGCTGATCATTGCAGCGTTGTGCGTGTCCGGTATCTGGTACTTTCGCCAGGTTGAAAAAACCTTTGCAGATGTTATTTAAACATTTCGCGTTCGATTTCTTCGATCAAATAGGGCAAGTTCGGTTGCTCGAAACTGATTCCAGGCGCTGGAATGCGGTGGCGTTTGATGTCTGGTTGAATGTGTTTGTGGTGCGGATGCGTGCTTGCCAAAGAGGAGTCATTTGGATGAGGTTGGGGATCATACCAGTACAATTGCTGCTCGCCCCGCGTAATCAAATAGCTGTAGCCCTGAATTATGTTTCGGGCAAAGTTCAAGTCCTCCCACACGTTCAGATTTATCCTCTGATCAAATCCAATGTCGCCTGTAACTTCCGCAAAAGCTGGGCCATGCTGGACAAGAACGAGTGTGGAATGGCGAATGACAGGCCAGGTGCTGGGCAAGCTGTAAATAAGCTGTTGGTATTCGTTGAGGGAAGGGAGCACATCAAACTCTTTGAAGTTCAGGGTTGGGAGTTAAGTGTAAAGCGCCGGTTGGCGACTTCAACTTTAGTGTTGAGATAAAGTTCTGGCTTTGTTCGTGAAAAGACTGCTCTCGCTCCAATTTCATCGTATACGCGCTAGCCCAACGGCTGAATTTCAGAGTGCTTTCTATACCATCATTATCCAGCAGACCTTGCTGATAAAGCTCATAAAAGTCATCTGAGGCGATTCCGTATTGCGCTTCGTATTCGCGTAGCCGGGTTTCCAGTGCATGCAAATCTTGCAATATTTCACTTAAGGTCATTGTGCAAACTCCTTTGCCAATAGCGATTCACTGAAAAAATTGTAGAGGTCTTGTGGTATCCCGTCAAACAATCATAAACCATGTCTGACGTAGTCATTCGCGCCGAAAACCTCGGCAAAAAATACAGAATCCAGCATCAGCGGGAACGGCAGCAATATGTATCGTTGCGCGATGAAATCACGCACCGTGCGGCCTCTCTTTTCCGCAAACCTCAATTATCAACTGTCAATTCTGAGTTGTCCGAAGATTTTTGGGCGCTGCGTGATGTCAGCTTTGAAATCAAACAGGGCGAAGTTGTTGGCATCATCGGACGAAACGGCGCAGGCAAGTCCACGTTATTGAAAATTCTGAGCCGCATTACCGAACCCACCAACGGACGCATCGGCATTAAAGGCCGCGTCGCCAGTTTGCTGGAAGTCGGTACCGGATTTCATCCGGAACTGACCGGGCGCGAAAACATTTATCTGAACGGCGCAATCCTGGGGATGAGCCGTGAAGAGATCAAACGCAAGTTTGATGAGATCGTCGCCTTCGCCGAAATCGAAAAGTTTCTGGATACGCCTGTCAAGCGCTACAGCAGCGGCATGTATGTCCGATTGGCCTTTGCGGTAGCCGCGCATTTAGAACCGGAAATTTTGGTCGTGGATGAAGTACTGGCTGTTGGTGACGCGGAGTTTCAGAAGAAATGCCTTGGCAAGATGGGCGAAGTTGCAATGAATGATGGTCGGACGATCATTTTTGTCAGTCATAATATGCAGGCCGTTCAAGCACTTTGCCAATACGGTTTGTTAATGCACCAAGGCGCGATCGTTTATCAAGACGTAATTGGTGCGGTTGCAAACCGGTACCTTAGCCAAACTGCTGCCCAGGATGCTGAAAGGATTTGGCAAGATCACGAAGCGCCTGGGAATGAAAATTTTCAGCTTCTTGCAGTGCGCGTATTAGCGCCAGACGGTACAACACAGAGCATGCTATCAACACAAAGCGATGTGTGGGTCGAAATGGAATTTTCCATTATAAATCCCGTACCACCTGCGTTGTGCATTGGTTTTGATTTGATGACGTCTGATGGAGTAACGGTACTTCGAACTTATCAAACTGATTCTCGCCAGGAAGATTGGCCCGATATTCATTCGGGCTATAACCGAATCGCTTGCCGAATCCCCGCCGGATTACTGAATGGTGGTGTTTTCAATATCTGCCCTCGCGTAGGAATTCATAACGTCACTTGGTATGTTCATCTGGATGGAGTTGTGCAATTTGAACTAGTGCTTGACCACGGAGTTTCCCCGCTATGGAACTCGCTCACAGGTAAGAGCAGGTCAGGAATGATTGCTCCTGTATTGTC
>CAZXHW010000777.1:0-4097 GCA_964639915.1 uncultured Heliomicrobium sp. | reverse complement strand
ACAACAATCACTCTTCGGGTGAAGGAGAGCAAGCTATGGCACTCATCAAAATCAGCACTGATGGCACTGAGTTTGAACTCAAAGATGACATCGCGCGTGACGATCAGCGATTGCGGGAGGCGCTGACTCCGTTTTATCCCGAAATGGCGAACGCCGAAATCACGCGATCGGAGTTGGATGGGAAGCTCATCGTGACGATGGCCAAGCGTGCGGGAACGAAGGGGTTCAGCAGGTCTGATGTTCTCACAGTGCTACGGAACGCAATGGAAACAGTCAATCCCGCAGTGTTGATGCAAGACAAGCTGCGGCAGATGGAAGAACTAGGAGAACTCGACGTGCGGAAGCTGATGCGGATGCAACCTGAGATTCGCCGGGCGATGAACGACGGACAGAAACAGATTGAAGAGGTGAAGGCGACATTCAAACTGCTTGGAGAAGGAAAGTCCGTCGCCGCGAGATCAATTCCGGTCGGGTTTTGATCAATATGATCCCCGCTCTTGCCATTGAATATCTTACCTGCCGATTCATCAGCCCGCAGCAAGCCGTCAACCGACTCGGCGATCTGGACGAAGCGGCAGCGCTGCTCAAAATCTATCACCGCTTCTTTCCCGAAGAATTCGCCGCGAGCAACCTCAGAGTAATTTCAAGAGCCGGTGATTTGCAGGCGGCTCTGGTGGAATGCCTTGAACTGGTGAGCAAACACCTGTTTGAGATCCCTGATTACTGTTTTGACGGATGGCAGAATGAAGATTTGCCGCTCAGTTACATCCCGATTGAACCGATCTTTGGCGAATGGTGGAACGACGACATCGAAGAGTTGATGCCACTCTGGCAAGTGTTGCTCATCCTGATCGGTGCCTGGGAGCCGAGCGATACCGAGAATGACATCTTCAGGACAGCCGCCAATGCGCAGCAGCAATGGCAGGACAAGGTGATTGACTGCGACCGGCTGGCCCGCCTCTGCCGTCGCGTTAGTGAGCCACTGCGCTCGCTCAATCTGGCGCTTCTTACCCTTGACCATAACACCGGCAATCCCTGGCTCGATGCTTCTTATGAATGTCCGATCACGGGTGTTGAGTGGACGGCGCGCAACGTGCGGCGCCTGAGAAAAAGATGGCTGGAAGCACAGCAAGCGTGCAAACAGATCGCGCAGCTTGATGAATGGCTCAACAATGATGCGGCTCGCATTCATCAGCTTCTGGCGCTGTGGTCACAGGCATTGGTAGCCCGCCCGCGCAGTTACATTCAACCACAATAAGACGATGAATCAGAAAAGCGAGATAGTTATCCGTTCTTACCAGGCTCCGGCGGCAGCATCTGCTGCTGAGGCCGCGCTTTACTTTGTCGAAGGGCAATACCTGTTTCACGCGCGCGGTGACAAAGGAGAGGCGGTCAAATATCTGTCGCCTGCATTGGTGCGGCAGGCGTTTGTGCTTGAGCCGACTGATAGCGGATGGCTGGCGACGGAGACCGTTCGTTGGGGCACGTGCAGCAAGGGCGATTACATCATCAACTTTTATGTGCCCGCGCGATACGAGTTGCTGATCCGCAGTGGTGACGGACAGACAGAAGCGACTCTTACGGTTCCACTGCCGGGGATCGTTTTCGCCGGCCTGGATCGAAGCTGGTATGTCTGGGCGGTGCGCGGCAAACGATTTTCGCCCGACCTGGAGTTGTTCCAGGCTCCGTTGCCGAATGTCGGGCAAACAGGCCTGATCTGCTTCGGTGAGAATCGCCATCCTGAAGTCGGCAAACATGGGGCGCAGATGGCCTGGCAGCTTTTCATCACGAGCGCCTTCAATTCACATCACGCCGACGGCAAAAGCCACAAGTATCCTGACAACGTCATTTTTCAACTCTACTCGCTGTCCGCAAGGAAAGCTGCTCGCTACCCGGCAAAGGACCTCATCAGCCAGCGATGTACCGTCAATGACGCCATCCAAAGACTGATTGAACGATGAGGCTTGACCGCAATGTTTGTTCATTACCATCTGGCCACGGCTCTTGACTTGCCTCCGATCACGGCGTCGCTTTACGAGTATGTCACGGCGGGCAACGGTGTCTTCAAACGCGCCAGCCGGGATGTGATGCGCGCCACGATCCCAATTGGCGACTGTCGAATTCGCGGACTCGCGCCGGTAAAGCCGGAACTCGTTACGAATTTTGGCAAAGTGCCAGAGGCTATCGTTACGGAGATACTCGATGTTTCGCGTGAAGCGGCGCGTAAGGATTTGGAAGCGCTCTTTTATCTGGGCCTTCAGGCAGGCGAGTGGCAGCTTGAGATTCCGCAACAGATTCAGACCTATGATTCCGTCATGCCAGTTGAAAAGGGAGTGGGATCACCTTACGAGCAAGCTGTCATCGAAATACATTCGCATCATCGAATGCCCGCCACGTTTTCGCCGGATGATGATCACGATGAAACGGGATTCCGTATCTACGGCGTGATCGGCAAGATTAACCCGGTGGGGGATTACTGGCCTGAGATCAATCTGCGTGTTGGGGTTTATGGCGATTGGTGGCCGCTGCCTGCCAATAGGATTCTTGAGATGCCAGCAAGACTGAACGACCGCAACGCAGAATCGGAGTGAGCAAATGCAACGAGGCAGGAGATCAGCAAAGAATTGTACTGCGTTCAGCCCTCGACTTGATCTTTCGTTTATGAACGCGGCCAGAGTTGTTACCGCTCCGCACGCGGAAGTTCATTTCGTGATGGTCGGCTGCGGCGGCACGGGAAGCTGGCTTGCGCCTGCTGTGGCGCGAATGATGCGAGTGATTAAAGAGAGCGGCAGAGACGTTTCGGCCTTGTTTGTTGATCCAGACTTCATCGAGGAGAAGAACATCCCGCGACAGAATTTTTGCGATGCCGAACTCGGTTACCCCAAATCTCAAACACTAGCCGCACGTTATGGCTTGGCCTGGGGTGTTGAAATCGAATCCGTCAACAGTCACTTCTCCGGTGCAATGGCCAAATCGAAGTGGAACAGGCTGACCCTACTGATTGGCTGCGTGGACAACGCCGCTGCGCGGCAGGAAATGGCGCAAATTCTCAAGGGCAATGGGGCTGAAACGCCTCCACGGCTCTGGTGGTTGGATTGCGGCAACCGGCGTGAATCTGGGCAAGTATTACTCGGTTCAACATCTGACCCGAAGGCAATGCAATGCGCTTTCCCGGTCGAATCGTTGTGCCAGCATTTGCCCAGCCCGGCTTGGCAATGTCCCGATCTGCTCGAACCGCAGCCGGAGGAAATGGGCAATCACAATCTGTCTTGTGCGGAACTGGCGCTGGCCAACGCGCAAGGCTTGATCGTCAATCAGCGCGTTGCCGCCGAAGCCGCTGATTACCTGGCGCGACTTCTGGTTCATCAGAATCTGCGGCGCTTCGCCACTTACTTCGATCTCGCCAGCGGCAGCGTGAAGAATTACTACATCACACCTGAAGAGATTGCGGCCTTCGCCACGGCAAGAAAAAAGGCTGCCTGAGTAGTAACCTTTCCGCCTTCACAATACTGATCCCATAGCAGGGCTTCCGGATATGAACAACGAAGAACTTTCTCTGGCGCTTCAAATCATCAATTGCGTGCGTGAACGCTGCTGTCTGACGCCTTTGTCAGAAATTCCCAAAGGCGTTGCCCCGGACAGCGACAACGAAATTAGCAGGTCGTGCCCGCTCGCAAGAGCGATCCCGGATACGGTCATCGCAGTCGAGTATGTTCGCACCCCGAAACGGCAAACAGCCGAAGCGCTGTCACAATCCTTCGGAGAACCAATCCAAGCCTTCGTCGAATTCCCAGGAGAGTTCGTCGTTGATCTGCCCAATTCTCTGGCCGAGTTCGTCGCTTGCTACGACCGCTTTGAGCTTCCACAATTGATCGAGACGCCATAAAAACTGATTGCCGCCGACATCATTTCAACAAATGTCGGCTCCGCAACTCAGCCGTAAAAGCCGGCCAGTTCATGACCTGCACGCCTTCATAAATACTGCCCAGATTCAGCAGGTCGGAATCTTGCGAAGTCAGCAATTGCGCTTCGCCATCCACCGCACACGCCAGATAGATCGCATCGTCCAGATCGCGGTCCCGTTCTCTCGTCGCCTG